>NZ_DATNPA010000404.1:0-18004 GCF_036703385.1 Allocoleopsis sp.
GAATATAGTCACTGATCGGTTTGAGGTAAATTTCTGAGCCTTCGGGATCGAAAAGGTCATTAAATACACCATTGATTTCTTTCTGTTCGGCAATTTGAGTCAGCATCAAACTAATGATTTGCTCGCCGATGACAAAATCATCGGGTTGAGCGACTTGAGCAAGGCTTTGGTTACGACTATCGAGCATTTCTGTGACGATGCGGAATTTATAATGGTTACGCTTAGCAATTTCTCGCAGATATAACAACGTCACCAGGGTTTGAGCATCGGCACGATCTGGGTCAAGTGCAGTATTAGAAAGTACAATTACCTGTTGATATTGCTGTAAATTTAACTGTTCTAAGACTTCACGAGATGTGGAATCGCCTTGCTGATACTTCAGGGTGAGGTTGTGGAGACCTAAAGATTGGCTCTCGAACGTTGATTCGGCTTCTGGAAAATCTGCCACAATCGTCAGACGAGAGCCAGTTACCACATATTTATCCATTTCTTGCATGATGCAAGAAAGGCGATCGCTCCAACCGAGAATTAAGGTATTTTCTGGTTGTACAACCCTTGGTTGACTGGAATCCTTAATGGCTTTGCGATCCACAGGAACTTGAGAGAGTCCAGAAATCTCCATGCGATCGTCATCTTCAGCAATAATTACGAGTTGATCGCCTGCTGCTATCGATGTGTTGTTCGGTGGGTTGAGCGTAACTGTCCCGTTTAAGTGCTTGATCCCAATCACGGTGGAGTCATTATAGGCTAATAGAGCCTGTCCGTAAGTTTTACCCTCTAGAGATGGTTCTGCGTGAAAGTAAATTTCATCGTTATCAAAATCTAGCAGTTCCATATAAACAGCAGATAAACCCGACTGTCGAGCCGTTTGTACCAAGATTCGGGAAATCACATTCCTCACCAGTATCGTCTCGATTTGATTACCGCCAATAGTCTGAAGTACATCAAGAATTTTGGGATTGGTGACTTCAGTTACTAGGTGGTAAGGTTGGCGCAGCGCACGAGGAATATTAGTGATTGCCAAGAGAGTTTTAACGACTTGGCTATCAGAATGATCGTCAGCCGGGTTAAGAATTATAATCGAGCGGGCAGCTTGAATATTAACTATTCCCAAATCAGCCATGCTACTGGGATTACCTGTGCGACATACGATCTTGATTTTGCGAAGTTTACGAAAGGCTTCCCGCAAGGAATCGTCCATGTCTACTTTGTCCTCTTTGCTGAGAATGACAATGCAGGTATAAGGTTGATTAGCATTGGCTATAGCTAGTTCGGAGATGATTGTAAACACTTGAGGAGACCAACCCAAAATCACAATATGATCGGTTTCAATCACTCGCGAACGTCCCTTACGCAGGCTTTCTAGCTTGTTATTAATGCTGTTGATAATCACACCTGTGAGCGTGCCCATCAGCACCAGCCCGCCATAGGTTGTAACTAACATGGTTATGCGAAAAGGCCAGCCTTGGGCACCATTCATTGTACCTGGATTGATGGAGTGTAGCAGAGCGCTCCACACTCTATCTATAAAAGTGGGAAGATTGCCACCTTCAGGCTGAATATGAAAAATCGTGAGGACAGTCGCCATCAAGCAAAGAAACGCCACAGCAATCAAATTCAGGACTACAACTATAGGCACAAGTCCTTTAGACATCAACTTGTCAAAGTTGTAGCGCCATCTGTTGTGGAGAGTAACTCTAGTCAGCCGACGATTTCTGTTAATACCCTTTCTTTGACGGCGTGCTTGTCGCTTACCAATTGCGGTGAGTCCCAGATCTAATACACGAGTAAACATATTGCGTCCAGTGCCAAGACTTTTACTGGATCGCATAGCTACTGTTGAGCCACTCTTGCTAGTTCTCGCCATGATATTACCTGCTGGTAGAAGCTGATAAAAAAGATTAAGTTATGAACCTAAAATTCTGATAAGCGAAATTTTATCATCATTCAACAAATCTTGAGCTAGGTTTGAAGCCGTTTTTGGCTCAATTTTTCTTTAAGTTTCGCTAAGACAGTCCCGATGAAAAAATTTCACAGCCATGTATGAAAGTTGCATTCCCCATTCCCCATTCCCCATTCCCTACTCCCTACTCCCCACTTACAAGTCAGAATTAGTAACCTGAGGGGATTGCCTTAATAGGTAGTATTGGCTACTACTTTAAAATAAGAGATTTCAGAGTGCAAAATTTTTACGGCTTCGTTTAAGTGAGCGATCGCTCTGTTCACTTCACGCAAAGATACAGCAGTTTGCAAAGACGTTTCACTCAACTGCACCATCGACTGATTGATTTTAACGGCACTTTTTGATTGAGATTCCATACTACTATTCACGGTTTTGAAGTAAGGATTTAGAGTTTGCACTTGCTCGATAATTGACTCTAATTTGATACTGATATTCTGCACATCCTCAACACTATATTTTACTTGTTTAGTGAACCGATCCATTTCCATCACCCCAGTAGAAACGGCTGTTTGCATTTCTGTGATCATAGTCTCAATGTCTAGGGTTGCAACAGATGTTTGGTCGGCTAGGCGGCGAATTTCTCTTGCTACGACCGCAAACCCGGTGCCATACTCTCCGGCTTTTTCTGCTTCAATCGCGGCGTTAAGAGATAGTAAATTGGTCTGATCGGCTACCTTGGTGATGGCAGTGATAATGCTATTAATATTGTTGGCTTTTTCATTAATATCTGCCAGTTTGGTTGAGATGCTACTGGTTGCATCAGCTAATGTCTCCATAGCTTTTGCCATATGCAGCAAGTCTTTTTGACTCTCACCAGCAGCTTGAGCGGTAGTTTGCGACTTATACTCAACCTCATCAAGCATCTTCACCAGTTGTGAGGAGGTAACAACAATCTCATCGGCTATTGCAGCAACCTGATTGGTTGAGTTCACCTGTTCGTTCATCGTTGCTTCCAGTTGTTTGCCTGATGCGGCAATTTGGTTCGATGAGGTAGTAACTTGAATTCCAGACTCTTGTACTTGACAGATTAAAGTATTCAAGTTTTGAGTCATGGTGCGGAAAGCTGCTAGAAGTTGAGCAATCTCACTTTCATCGTTCGTGACTTCGATAGTTTCAGTGAGATCGCCTTCAGATATCCGTTGAGCCACACTGATAACTCCCGGCAACTGTTGTCTCAGTGGTTGGGTGATAAGCAGGCCAGTAATGATGGTAGCGACAACTGATAAAATAGTACTCACTACAATTACCCCCAACAGAGTTCGCTGAGCGTCATTCAACGTTTTAGTATTTTGGCTCAGCTTGCTGTCTGCTTGAGCAATAAAGTCTTCTCTTGCCCGGTCAGACTGTCGCAAGCGCAATAACTTGAGTTTCTCAATCGCCTCAGCTAATTTTTTGTCATCAACTAACCGAAAAACCTCTTGAGCATCCTTATGGTAGTTATCTCCTTCTAAATCCAGGATTTCAAAGGCTTGTTTTTGTTTGGGGTCAGCAACGAGCTTTTGCAGTTCGTCAGCAGCTTTACGATATCCTTGGTATCCAGCATTATAAGACTCTATATAACTTCGCTCTCCTGGAAAAACCACGTATCCTCGGACATTACGTACCATTCTGGACACCGCATACGTCAATTCTTCCTCGGCGCGAAGCATCTTGTATTCATTCTGAAGCTCATCTTGTAACTTCGAGATTTTTAGAGTTGTTAAATAGACCGTTAATCCAACCCCACTCAGGAATAAAATCGGTATACAATATCCAAGAAAAATACGATTGGTAAGTTTATTTAGCATCTTAATAATTGTCAAATTGAAAACGAGAGACTTCGTCACGTAAGCTTTGTGCAGCTTCATTTAATTGCGCGATCGCTCCGTTAACTTCAGTCAAAGATGTAGTGGTTTGCGATGAAGATTCACTCAATTGCACCATTGCCTCACTAATTTGCATTGTTCCTTGAGATTGACCTTCCATACTGTTAGGCTGATACAGTTGTTTTTGATGTAAAGGCTTCCTCCTCAAAACGATAAAACCCAATCCAGTTCTCTAGGTCTGGATTGGGTTGACTTTAATAGTTACTATTGCCAACTTTAAAACGAGAGATTTCCTGGCGCAAGCCTTGTGCAGCTTCGTTTAATTGAGAAATTGCACCATTGACTTCACGCAAAGACGCAGCACTTTGCGAAGAGGCTTCACTCAGTTGTGCCATCGCCTCACTGATTTGTACCGCCCCTTGGGATTGAGCTTCCACACTGTTACTCACCTGTTGAAAACTCGGCGTTAGCACTTGCACCTTCTCAATAATTGACTCTAATTTCAGTCCAATATTGCGGACATCTTCCACCCCCCGTTCCACGTCTTTAGTGAATTTATCCATTTCCATCACCCCTGTAGACACGGCCGCTTGCATCTCTTTGACCATATTCTCAATGTCGAGGGTGGCAACGGCGGTTTGGTCAGCTAAACGGCGGATTTCTCTGGCCACCACCGCAAACCCCGTGCCGTATTCTCCTGCTTTTTCGGCTTCAATTGCGGCGTTGAGAGACAGTAAATTGGTCTGATCCGCAACTTTAGTAATTGTGGTGACGATGCTGTTAATATTGTTGGCTTTTTCGCTAATTACTCCTAGTTTGTTGGAAATCGTACCCGTTGCCTCAGCTAATGTCTCCATCGTTTTTTCCATGTGGGTTAAGTCTTGTTGACTTTCACCAGCGGCTTGGGCGGTGGCTTGTGAGGTGTACTCCACTTCTTCCATCGTCTTCACCAGTTCAGAGGAAGTGGCGGCAATTTCTTTAGCGGTGGCGGCGACTTGATTGGTGGAGGCGGCTTGTTCACTCAAGGTGGCTTCGAGTTGCTTACCACTAGCAGCAATTTGGGTGGCGCTGGTGGTGATTTGAATCCCAGTTTTTTGCACCTGACGGATTAACGAATTCAGGTTATAAGTCATGTGGCGGAAGGCATCTTGTAATTGCCCAACCTCATCTTGTGTCTGGGACGCAGGCACTTCCGTTGTCAAATCGCCTGCTGAAACTTTTTTGGCTACTCCTACCACTCCAGCAATTTTGGCTCCTAAGGGTTTGGCGATGGTATTGCTGAAGTACATCCCAAATAATATTGCTGTTAATGGGCCAATGATTAGACCCACCAGTATCCAGAATGTGCTTTGACTCACATCTTGTTTTGCTAACTTTGTAACGGTTTGGGACAAGTTTCTGTTGTATTGCAGAAGCTCTAGCAGTGCATTCGTAGATGTCTCGAAGGCAGGAGCGAGTTTGGTGAAGGCGTAATCATTCAGCTTGGTGAGGGCATCGGCAGAGGCAGCTGCAGCGGCAAACTCAGGCGTATTCGCTTTCCCCTGCCTGAGCAACTCAACTTGAACTTGTTTGGGGTTAACAACACCAGCTCTTAGAACTTGATCGTGCAATTGGAGGTATTCTTGGCTAGTCGCTTTCCATTTATCCCATTCACTCTGAAATTTTTTGTAGATTTTGTCTTCTTCTGAATCGCGAGGTAATTTCTCGTAAGAGCTAAATCCGTCGTTTATATCCTTTAAGCCGTTCTCAATATTAGTTAACTCTTTTTGCCTCTGGTCGGCTGTTAATGCTGTAATAGCAAGCGATCGCTGTCCTGCGAGAACCCTAGCTTGTGCTTCGTTAACGTTCCACAAGTTATCTATGCTGGGTAAAGTATTCGAGGTGATGGTATTGATATGGCTACTCAGTCGTGCCGTTGCACTCCAGCCTACTAAAGCCACAATTAAGACAAGTAAACCGACAAACAGAAATGCGGTGATAATCCGCATCTGTAAGGACATATTTTTAGGCATTAGTTGTTCCATAAGTCGTTGTTCTTTGTGGGTCAGCGGTTTTCTAAATTCAACTTAAGTTGAAAACTTACTGTTCCAAGTGCCAGAGCAACCTAGTGAAGTCTCCTCCCTAGAACTTACGTACCCAGAACAAGATGACGTCATTCTAGGCACTCACCAAGAGTTTCAAACCCTTAAAATTACGTTACAGTGCATAAACTCTACTCCCTGATGTGGTCTACCAAGATTCAATTAAGTAGTTGAGGAGACAACAATCTAACCTAACCCCAAATCCAGAAATAAAAAAAACAATAGGTCTGCTGCCAGAGTCAGACCAGAGTATTATAAGGACAAAACTGTAGTGAATAGAAATAAAAACTCTGATAATTATAAAAATGTTACTAAAAAAGCAAGCTCCTGGAAAAAGTTAAGAAATATTGACATCCTCTCGCCGCTAAATGTTACGCATTATAGCGGGAGCCGTCTGCCGACATTAAGGTAAAAATCAGATGACTAATATTTATTCATTCCTAACTCTCTTTGAGAAAGCTAAAACTTTTGAAGTCGTTGAATTCGTTGCCGTAGAACTGATGCTTTAGCCACATCTCCACGCTGTTCTTTCAGTAGAGTTAGGTGTACCAGTGCATCATAATGATTGGGTTCCAGGTAAATTGCTTTTTGGAAGCATTGCTCTGCTTTTTGTTCCAGCTCCATCGCCTGATAGACTTGTCCCAGCAAAACATAAGCCTCAACACTAGCAGTATTCTGCTTTAAATAGGTTTCACCTAAGTTAGCAGCTTCACTCAACTGTCCTTGATCGGCTAATTGTCGGACACTTGCCAGGTTGAGGGGTGGAGGTTGGGTTGAGTTTTGAGTTGAGGAAGATTCGGTCTTTTCCAGGGAGCCTTTTATAGAAATTTGAGTTTTCTGTAGAAGAGGTTTAGTTTTGAAGGGTTGAGAATTTCTCAACGATTGATTTGAAACCTTTGGAAATACTCCTGATTTTACCTTAAGTTTTGAGTCCTTTATCAACTGATTGTTTGGGGATTTTGTCTTTTTTAAAGCTTGCGAATTCTCTGCTTGTTTATCTTTTTTCCGGTAAGCAAAAGCAAAAGAATGCCGAACAGCATCAAACTGAGAGGCAGAAAGCTGTCCAGTTTCAGCGTGTCCTACAAATAGCAAACCTTGGGGTTTCAATAATTGATATAAATTCCGCAGACTCTTTTCTCTGGATGATCGATCAAAATAAATTAATACGTTGCGACAGAAAATCACATCATAAGGCTGGTTACTAATCAAAAAATTTGGTTCGAGTAGATTGCCGTGCATAAAGTTAACGGCATTTTTTACCAAATCGCACAGCTGATATTCATCACCGGTTTTAGTAAAATAGCGTTCCCGAAATTCTAAATCGTTTCCCCGAAAAGAATGTCGGCTATATACAGCTCGTTGAGCTTTAAGTAACGATTTTTTGCTGATATCAACAGCATCAATGCAAAACTGATTGGGGGTTAATCCTGCATCGAGGAGAGTCATTGCAATTGAGTAAGGTTCTTCTCCAGAAGAACAGGGTAGACTCAACAGGCGCAGGATGCGGTAACTTTGAGTTGACAACCATTCTGATGTGACATAATGTGCCAGAAAAGTAAATGGTTCCCCATCCCTAAAAAACCAAGTCTCCGGGACAATCACCAGTTCAATCAGTTCTGCACGTTCCTGGGTTGATGTTTGCAATCGCTGTAGATAGCTTGGCAAATCGGGAAGATTACAGGCTAATTGCCGCTTTTCCACCGCTCTAGCAATCTCTTGAGACCCAATAATGTTTGCAGACAAACCGATTTGGTCTTTCAACAGTGCCTCAATTGTCTCCTGTATCATCGATGCTAGCGTTTCCCGCTGCTAATAGGTACTTGTGTTGCGAATCTAATAGCAAATACTCTAACCGAATCCGCTGGATCATTCCCTTCTCATCCATTATCATTTCTCCTAAATAAGGAGCTTCATCTACATCTAATGGAGTTCCCGTATCCATCAGGGCGGAGTCTGGTTTATTTAAAGTCTCTGTTACTCTTTCTGCCATCAATCCGAGGCAGTGCTTGGTGTTATCTTTGCCTATGTAATTGACCATGATGATCCGCGTACTTAAGTAGGACTGACTCGGCTTACCTTGTATTAAATGACACAGATCGATAACAGGTACAATTGTACCTCGATAGTTGAATAAACCAGAAACATAGTCAGGAACGTGGTGTACCTTTCTAACAACAACCCTTGGGATGACTTCGACAACGTGAGAACTGTCAAGAGCATAAATGTTATCCCCCACATAGAAAAGTAGCATTAACATGGGCTATCCCTGATAATTAAAAAGTTCTAAGCACTTAAATAGACAGGCGTAATCAAAAGCATCTATGTTTAGTTTTGTAAATTCTTTCTGGCTCACCTAAATTAAAAATTTATCTATATTCACATATATCTTTATAGTATTATTGATTTCTAAGATATAAAAATTTAGCTTGTATACTTTATCATACTGTACCCTAAAAAAAGACTTACCAGAAACACTCTTGCAACAGAAGCCTCAAACCATCGCTCATAAGAATTTTTGGCGGACTCATTAGACCTCTTGCATAAATCTGAGAAGGGCGAAGCCTTTGCTGACAAAAACCCTGATTTCACCGATAAATCCAGGTGCAAAGGCTTCGCCCCTACCGCTCAAAATCGACTTTTGCAAGAGACGTTCATGAGCATCTGCTCACACTCCAGCATGAAAGGAGACTTTCAAAACAGGTCTACTCTGACGTTTATCATTAACTGAGCAGTATTGAAAATCAATGCGGGTTACTCACCAAAGCAACTTGATCAACTCGCGCTTCAAGTTAGAGCAACCGCCTTGGCGGTTGCTCTACCATCAGGCAACTCAAATTGAGCGAGCACGGGTGCGTGATCGGATTCTGGATACAGCACATCGGTGGCAAAGGCGAGGGATTCATCGTGCAGCAACTCATTATGAATTTCTGCCCCCCTGTAGTATGCCAGTAGCCTCCGCGAAATTAGTACATGGTCTAACATTCTCCCCTTACCCTGGTGTAACAAGGAGAATCGAGCAGGCTCAGGAATACTACGTTCACAAGCCACCATGACCCGCTTCGAGAGTTTGCCATTGCCTGTATTCTCCACATCTCCCCGAATTGCTTCCACAGGTACTTCATCGATTTCCGCATTGAAGTCCCCACAAACCGCAACCAGCGCATTTTCATCCGCATCAAACAACTGGTCGATGAAAATCCGTGTTTCTAGCGCCTGTCCCACTCGCTTAATCGACGACAGGAAGAAGCCCTCCGCCCACCCAGAGGGGGTCTTCCAGGTATAATTATTGAGCTTTTGCCCCGGAATTGGACTGGGCAGTTTAGATTTGAGGTGGACGTTAATCACATTGAGAATCTGACTATCCGGGAGTTTGATGGTGGCGTGTAAGAACGGTCGTTCCCAGGTGACTTCCTTGGCTTCTTTATCCGCTGGGGTCGCTGTTACCATGCGGTACAAAGGAGGTGGGGCAAATTTGTGTTTGTACTGTTGGTGTCCGAGAATCTCAAAGCGACTCAGAATGACGAGGTTGCGCTCATCGTAGACTTGCTTGTTATCCTCGGTCATCGTACTGACAGAGGCGAAGTTAGCGTAGGGTGTTCCCTCAATGAGTTTTTGTAACGCCAAAATCCGGCGAGGTTGTCCCACCGCTTCCTGTCCGTTGACCTCCTGTAAGCACAGGATATCGGCATTGAGCCGTTGGAGTTGAGGTCGCATGACGGCGATGCGCTCATCCAGGGTTGGCTTGTCTCCCGGTTTGTCGTCCAGGTTTTCTAAGTTGAATGTAGCAATGCGTAGCTTTATGGGCATCAGGCTGCCTCCTGAAGTTGCTGCTAGGCTACTTCAAGAGGAGAAGGTGGGGTTCCGGAGATGATGTTTCATATCGAATCCGTTTGCATTGGAATTCTATTTTTTTAACGCAGAGAGCGCAAAGGGGGACGCAGAGGTTTTTGAAGAATTCCGATGCAAGTGGAAATGATATCAATGCTTGGAGATGCACCTAAATCTCCCTTAAAAAGGGGAATTTTGAAGATTATTCCTCCTGTTAAGCTGACTTTTAATATCGTCTCTTAAGGACAAGCTGTTACAGCCGTAAAGCTCCCGATCGCTGGCGCAAAATCAACCGTACCTGTGTTGTTCGTACTCACACTATCGCGATCGCTAACCTGGAAGGTTCCATTATTGCGCTGTAACACGAAATTCGTGTTGCTGTTATTACCATTGAGCCTGACACAGAAGGTTCGAGTGGCGTTCATCACGGCATAGAAACCAGGAATTGTGTTGTTTTGCAGGATATTGAACTGAACATCAGCGTTAACCTGACTGTCGCTATTCGCTTGCATAAAAATGCCCTGACCTGCACTATTACTCACAGTATTTTTATTAATGTTGATGTTCTGTTGGGCGATGCCATTCGCTTGGGTGAAAATGCCCTGACCTCCCTGACCTTGGCTATCAACGGTTGTGCCGTTAATTGTGCTGTTGGTAATGGCAACTTGCTGAGCGCTATTATTACTGGCTTGCACGAAAATACCCTGTCCAGCACTGTTATTCACAGTGGTGTTGTTGATAACGAATGATTGTCGGGTGGTTGGTTCTGTGAGTTGGCTAGAAGCTGAAACGAAAATCCCCTGACCCGCGCTGTTGCTGACTTGAGTACCATCAATATTGAAGTTCTGCTGTGCACCACCATTCGCTTGGGTGAAAATCCCCTGCCCTCCGTTACCTTTGCTGTCAACTGTTGTGCCGTTAATCGTGCTGTTAGCGATCGCAAATTGCTGAGTGCTATTCCCATTACCCTGAAAAAATACGCCCTGACCCTTGCTATTGGTAACAGTGTTGCCGTTGAGGTTGACGGTTTGTTGGCTGGTTGGCTCTGAAGCTGTGCTAGAGGTTGAAAAGAACATACCCTGACCGGCACTATCACTCACTTGCGTGCTGTTCACCGTCAACTGCTGCTGTGCACCGCCATTGGTTTGAGCAAATAGCCCTTGTCCCCCTTCGCCTTTGCTGTCAACGGCTGTGCCTTTAATGGTGCCATTAGCGATCGCAACGGTTTGTTGACTATTGTTATTCGCCTGTAAAAACACGCCCTGACCTGCACTATTGCTCACACTCGTACCGTTGAGGGTAATGTTTTGTCGGCTTTGGGGTTCTGAGGCTTGGCTAGAGGTGGAGAAGAAGACACCTTGACCCGCACTGTTGCTGACTTGGCTGTTGTCAACGGTTACTTGCTGCTGCGCACCGCTATTGGCTTGGGCAAACAAACCCTGTCCTCCCTCGCCTTTGCTATCGCGACTGGTGCCGTTAATTGTGCTGTTGGCGATCGCAAATTGCTGTTGGCTATTATTATTCGCCTGAAGGAAGACACCCTGACCCGTGCTATTGCTTACACTCGTGCCATTGAGGGTGATGTTTTGTCGGCTCTGGGGTTCTGAGGCTTGGCTAAACCCCGAAACGAAAATGCCTTGCCCCGCGCTGTTGCTGACTTTGGTGCTCTCAAGTTGTACTGTTTGTTGTGCTCCGCCCGACACTTGAGCGAACAGTCCTTGTCCTCCCTCACCTTTGCTGTCACGGGTTGTGCCGTTAATGGTGCCGTTAGCGATCGCAAGAGTTTGTTGGCTATTGTTATTCCCTTGAAGGAAAATACCCTGACCACTACTATTCGTCACACTCGTCCCGTTGAGGGTAACATTCTGCCGACTCTGGGGTTCTGAAGCTTGGCTAAATGCGGAAACGAAGATTCCCTGATTGGCACTGTCACTGACTTGAGTATTATCAAGTTTCACCGTTTGTTGTGCGCCGCTATTAGCCTGGGCAAACAGTCCCTGTCCTCCCTCACCTTGGCTGTCAACACTTGTGCGGCTAATCGTGCTATTTGCGATCGCAACAGTTTGTTGGCTATTCTTATTCGTCTGAAGGAAAATGCCCTGACCAACGCTATTGCTTACGGTGTTGCTGTTGGCAGTGAATTTCTGTTGAGCGTTTTCAGAGGCTTGGACGAAAATTCCCTGGCGACCACTATCACTAATTGTGTTGCTATTGACATTTAAATCCTGTTGTGTATTGCCAGAAGCTGAAACAAAAATACCCCCAAGACGGCTTCCTGTGATGGTATTGTTGGCAATTAAACTCGTTCCAGCTACATTAGTCAGGTTAATTCCCTGTTCGCTGGGATTAGTGATGCGGTTGTCTCGAATCGTGACATTTTGGATACTGGTTCCTTGGATGGCACTACCGGTTGCATTTGCGATCGCAAATCCTGACAGCGTTGTATTATTTCCCAACGTGACAGTTCCATTCACCACAGGAAACACCCCACTCCCCGACAATGGCAACCTTAAAACACTAAATCCTACCGTATCAATGCTTTGCGCTACGGCGGTGGATAGCACAGACACACCATCCGGAATCGTGAACGCCGCAATTCCAGGATTTGTCCCAGCTTGCACATACACAATATCACCCGACTGAGCCAGGTTTAGCCCATCCTGTACCGTCCCCGACGGATTCTCAAACGTACCATTACCCGCCCCTGTTCCCAAGGTGACGTGTCGAAATATAAAAGGGGTACCCGTCTTGGGATTGGTGGCAACAATCGTATCATTCTGTGCTTGCTCATCCACCGTAATCGCGGCCTTGCGTTCGACCGATT
This sequence comes from Allocoleopsis sp., assembly GCF_036703385.1. NCBI lineage: Bacteria > Bacillati > Cyanobacteriota > Cyanophyceae > Coleofasciculales > Coleofasciculaceae > Allocoleopsis > Allocoleopsis sp. The sequence goes on from NZ_DATNPA010000404.1 coordinate 12,502, forward strand.
CTCCCAGGCGAGCAAGTACACTGGATTTCTCTACACCACGAGGTCGAGTTCCTGGAACGTTGACTCCTAAACTCACAACCACCTTCGTATCAAAAGTTGGGTCATGTTGAACCGATAAGCCCAATCTCAAGGTATCGGTAGGACGTGCTTCCAACCGCCCTCTGACGCCAAAACCACTATCACTCCCCTGAGCGCTGTAATAATATACACCCGCGTAACCCCGTAAATCTCCATCTCCGAGGCGTATCAACCGTCCACCTGATTCAACATCAACTCCAGCCATTGCCGCCTCGAACTGCGTCGTCCGGTTCAAGAGCAAATAGTTTTGCTGGAAGAAAGGATTGGATAAAGATTCAGAGACTTTTTCACGAGTATTACCTACAGGAAGGTAACCATTGATTCGCAAATCCCACGCATCGCCGAGTCGCTCAAAACCTGCACCGATTTGGTGAAACAGATGATTGCTCGTGTCACGAACATCATAAGAGACGTAACCACCTAGAATTCCGTTTTGAGACGAGTTATAAAATCGTTTTCCCAGTATCAGGTTAGCGCCAATGTTTGAGTCAGTAAAAAACAGTAATTTTCCTTCTAAGAAGATGATATCGCTGCCTGGATTCTGTTGTAAGGGAGCAAAGCCTTCAAGACTAAAGTAGGGTTCTTGGTAGCCAGCACCATTTGTCGTAAAGCCTGCACCGATGCGAGGCAGAACTTTGAGGTCAGCCGCTTTACCACCGGATAATGGAGTGATAGTTTCAGTATCAGCCGTTTGTGCAACCCCAGGAGAGGTTAACACTTTAGAAAGCAGTAACCCGATACAAATAGCCTGTGCTGGCTTTTTCATAGATGATGACGTAGTCAAGAGTACTCTGATTCCTACTACATCTGTTACTGACAAAATCAGGCTATATAGTCATTTAAATTATTAAAAATATGATAAGGTAACCATATTTTTTACTGGCTGTAATTAACAATTTATTAGGGTATAAATTAGTTAATAAAATTGTCTGAAGCAGCAGACGGAAGGAAAGCCTCTACAAGATAGGGGTGACAAAATTGGGATGCTCCCATGCCCACCTGACCTACCAGATTTTAGTGTTCAGCAGGTGGGCACGAATAAACCCAAATAGATTGCAGCCAAAGTCACTCCTAGAGAGTCTTTGGAAAATTCAGGTGTTAGGTATAATTCCACCTACCTGCTTCAAGAAGCTCTTACTTCGGGGTCGATGAACAATCTCGATTAGACACTTTTCCATTCGGGCCGATGGTTTTACAGAGAGTAATGTCTTTCCACTTGGCGTTCTTAAATTTGGCACCTCTTAAATCGGCACCTGAAAAGTTGACGCCTTTTAAGTTGGCATCAGCCAGGTCAGCATCGGTTAGGTTGGCACCCGAAAAATTGGCACCCGAAAGATTGGCTCTCCTGAGTTGAGCTACATTCAGATTGGCACCAGTCAGGTCGGCATTAGTCAAGTCGGCAGAATCCAAGGACGCATACTTCAGCTCTGCATTTTTCAAGCTTGCACCATCCATACTTGCAGCTCTTAGGGCGGCACCCCAGAGTGTTGCACCTGTCAGGTTAGCGCCCGTTAGGCTGGAATCTGTCAAGTTAGCACGGGTTAAGTCGGCATTAGCCAGATTGATATTGGTTAAGTTGGCACGCGTCAAGTCGCTATGCTTTAGCGTTGCCCCAGAGAAATCTTTACCGCTAAAGTCAGCCCCTCTGAGGTCACATCTCAAGCATCCCCTAGTGGTGCGTAGAAGATTAACTTGAAATGTGTTTTCAGCGTGAGTGGGTGTTGCCACGAAGAGGGGAGCCAACAGCAAACCAGTAATCAAAAGTCTGAGTTTCATGTTTTTAGATAGGGTTACTTACTTAATCAGTCAGACTGGCACGAAATCGTCAGTGTTTCAATTGGTGGTCAGTCTCAAATTTTTTACCTAACTTTTCACGGCATGTGGAAAACCTCTCTTCTACTCTCTTTGTGAGGCTTGGAATTCGCCCCCAACCCTAGTAGAGAAGCTGAAGATAAGAGTGAGGAGCTGGGGGGTTAGGTTTCAGAGTGGGTTTTTCCGCATGGCCTAAAAAGTCTGAATTGCTTACCCGCAGGACATGCTCAACCACCGACTTGAGCAATAAACTTTAGGATGGCTTCGCACTCGTACTCGGGTGCGGTCAAAACCAAGGGGTGATGCCCAGAAAATTTCTCCGCGTCCCCGCGTCCTCGTGTCTCCGTGCCAGTCTCAACCAGCTACTTATGACCACACCCCTCGTACTCCCCCTCCCAACCTCATGGGTAGGTCACCCAGTGGAGTCTGAAACTAGCCGATTACGGACAGTAACAGCCGTATCGGGAAAGTCGCTAAATACGCCGTCAATGCCCAATTTGAAAAACTGCTCATATTCTGCCTCACAGTTTTGGTTGTAGTCGGGAGCGAGATACTGATTTTCATTGCGAAATGTCCAAGTATGCACCCGTAACCCAACGGCATGAGCATCGTTAATTAAAGAGGTCGGAGGTTGCAGCCGTTTTTCCTGATTAATGGGTACAATCAACCCTTTATACGGGCCAATTGCATCAGCATATTCTGCAATCTGCGCTAATTCTCCCGGAGTGGTTAAATCAGCATAGGTACGAGAGTCACCCTTTACCATCAAATCATAAGGCTGCTGCTCCGAGGGAGCCAATAACTGCACCAAAGGTAAATGGGTCATCTCATTCAGCTGTTTGAGGTTTTCTACTTCAAAGGATTGAATGAAGATGGGGTCATGTTGGCTTGTGTAGCCGTTCGCTTCGAGGAGCGCCACTAAAGGCTCTTCCAGCGCTAGATTGATTAACTGAAAGTAGGTAGGATGCTTAGTTTCTGGATAGATGCCGATCGCACGTCCTGTCTCGGCACTTTTTTTCTGGACTAAATCTATTATCTCTTGCAGCGTGGGAATTTCCAAGTGACCGTCAAAGGCGTGATTTCGGAAAGGCAAGCGCTCTTTGGCTCGAAGGGTCTTAATTTCTTCTAGGGTGAAGTCTTCTGTAAACCAACCCGTGACTGCATTGCCATCAATGATTTTAGTCGTTCGGCGGTTAGCAAACTCTCTCGCGTCGCTTACATTAGTCGTCTCAGAAATATCATTCTCATGACGAGCAATCAGAACACCGTCTTTCGTGGACACGATATCGGGTTCAATATAGTCAGCACCCATCTGAATCGCCAACTCATAGGACGCGAGGGTATGTTCTGGGCGGTAGCCACAGGCTCCCCGATGCCCAATCACAATTGGGAGTTTGCCGAGAAGAATTGGCATTTGGACTGATTTTCTGATTGGTGTCGGGAGTGTCACTTGAGCAACTGAGAATTTTCCAGCAATGACCCCTAACCAACTATTAATGAGCAAGCACTAATAAGAGTTACAATTGACTCACTCAGGATGCTTCACCGTGGAAAGGTTTTTGCGCGATCGCTCCCCCATTGTAAGCAATTGACCACTCGCCATTTACACTGAAACAGATATCTAGCCCTAAGTTATGAGCTTTAACGGCATAATAGCGATACCCAATCATTAAGGCATTCCGTAAGGCTTCACTGAAACATTCAATCCGGAGGGTACGATATTGCAACAAAAGTCCTAAGCTATTTCTAACTTTGTAAGTGTCGATGATGGTCTCGCATGGCTTCAGCGCTTCTCTGTGAAGCCCATCTAGGGAATCAAGCCACAATGCAATTACTCGATGGTCTAGTTGGGCCGTGAGGGTCTGATTATCCATAGTTCAAAGAAGTCTAGGATTGAAGAGCGTCAATTTTTGTCATCTATCTAATGGATGATATTACAAAAACTACCCATTTGTCTCTAGTTCAAGCGATCGCACAAGATATGCCTGTTGCTGATCATTTCTCCTAAAAGCCTTGAAGCCGCGCTGGGACAGTCACTCGGAACTAGTTCGGTCTTAACCCTAGTTACGCTCTAGGCTGGCTAATTCATAGAGACTTGATAATTAATTTACAGAAACTTTATAAAAGGGTTATTCCACTTCCCTGTTGCGTACCCTTGTCGCCTTCAGACCATTCAAAAGTGCGATCGCACCTACCCGATTTTGCTGCAATTACAGAAGCGATCGCACGCCAACAATGATGGCATCGTTTGTAGGGACACGATAATATCGTGTCCTTCTCGTGTTGGTATTTGTCCCCAGACCATCATCCTAACTCTCAGCCTCCCGCAGAGTCTCCAGTTCCTCTGGGGTGAAGGGATTGTTTCCTGCCTTGAGAGCTTCTACCCAGCGCTGCCGTCGCTGCTTCGCATCGTCTGAGAAATCAAAACTGTTGAGAGCTGCCTGAAAGTCCGCTAATGCCCCAGCTAGATCGCCTGTCAGTGCCCTGGCAAGTCCCCGGCTGTCTTGATACCCTGTATTGTCAGGCTCTAGAGCTACTGCATTTTCACAAGCGTACAGAACATCGGCAGCGCGTTCGTGCAAACTGCCATCCCAACAGAGGCTATTCCAAAACCGGGCAGAAACCTTCAAATTAGGGTCAAGGCTTAAAGCTTTGTTGTAAGCCTGAATTGCTTCGTCAACCTTGCCTTCTTTCAGTAACTCGAAACCCTGACTCTCCGCAGTCGCAGCCAAAAATGCAGGTTGTTGCGCCAACTCTGGAGATACGTCAACGGTTTCATGCAGTCCTCTAGCATTTGTCCACTTGGTTTCACTGTCCCATTGAATCGCTTTGAGGAAAGCTCCTCTGAGGTGGGCGTCGCTGAGGTCAGCTCCTCTGAGATCGACCCCTCTGAGCATGGCTCCGTCTAGGTTAGCTCCGTTTAGGTTAGCTCCACTGAGGTTGGCTTCCCTGAAAAGGACTCCGCGAAGACTGGTGCCGCTGAGGTCAGTTCCGCGAAGGAAGACTCGCAGAATTTTGTTAAAAGCATACGCGTCCAGGCAGTGACTATAGCCGATAATGCGGAGCAAGCGTTGTCGGTCAAACTCCTTTGTACCAGGCAAACCGCAAGGGTGGAAGCTGATTTTGTCTTTCAGCTCATCCTTTGTTTTTGCATAGCGATGCAACTCCAACAGCAAAATCATTACATTTAGTCCTGCATACACATCCACCTGTCGCAGTCCCAGGTGAGTTTCTCGCTCCGGCAACTGCTCCTTCAATAGCCGCATCTTGTACTGAGGCAGGTTTTCTGGCGGTGCATCAATAAACTCGCCATCGCACCAACGGAGGTAGAAATGCTCTAATCGCTCGAACAGGCGTACCAAGTCGAGTTCTGAAGTGTCAACCCACAACCCCCTGAGATAGCACACGATTTCAGGCGTTAAATTCCCATAACCTAGCAGATCGTAAATCTGCTTATCCATTGCCTCTGCTGAAACATCGTCTTCCTCACGCTGACGCCGTTTGACCTTCCTTGTCCAATCGAGGAAGCTTTCCAACAGCCGTTCTGCAAACAAAAACTCGCCAAAACTCTTGTGCGTAAACTCTACTGAGCCGCCTTTATCCCCTGAAGTGG
>NZ_DATNPA010000405.1:0-8842 GCF_036703385.1 Allocoleopsis sp.
TGACATCTTTGATTTGATGAGCGAGTTGTCGGCTCAATTCAGTTCTTGCCTCAGGAATCATCGCCGCTCGCCGCTGCAAATATTCTCGAATCACAGCAAAGTCTTCTGGCAACATACTAGCCAAATCAGCTTCACTCAGTAGCTGAGTCGCCAAAGTTTCTGCTTCCTTGGATACTGGAAAACTTGAGGAGACAACAGGTCGTTCTTCTTGAATTACGAGAGTTCCCGCCACCAAATCTCCCAAACGCTTTTCTCGCTTGCCAAACACGATGAAAAATACGCCCAAAAAAAATAAGTCGTCAACAGGCCGTAGTAAAGAACGAAGCGTAGATTGTTGTAGGCTGACGGGTCTACCATCATCGCGAATTACGCGAATTTTTACAAAGCGCTTACCCGGTGTTTGACCCTGCCATAGGGTTTCAAAAATAACGAAGTAACCGACATAAATAAAGAAAGTAATTAATAGCTGAATGGCCACTAACCAAAGTCTTAGTTGCTTGCTACTACCAACAAAATTTTCGATAGCCTCTAGCAGTTGATTAGAGAAGATGGCCCAAGCAATGAAAAACCCAATTAGGATGAGGCTCCAAACCAAATAATCAATTAACAGGGCATAAGCTCGGTTGCCGATTCCTGCTAGGGTAAATTCCAGTTCAACGCTTTCTGGAGTTTGGAGTGTGACTCGGTTAAAAAATCGCATGACAGTTGAGCAAAGCTGAAGGAAGGAATTTGACTATTCTTTAAGCTTCGCATTTAACACGAAGTGTGTCAGCTGATGAAGGTAGGTAGCTACGGCCATGCCGAGGCGTCCCAACTCTACTGGAAGAACGACGCAAACAACTTGTATGTAAAGGATAGGAATACCAACGTCACCAGACTCTTGCTGAGCGCTTTTAGGGCGATTGCCAATCGCGTAACTGCAATCCCAATCCTTCGCGACGACTGCGAACGTCATAGTAAACAACAGCTTTGATGGCCTGCCAGAAGGGCATAATCACAGCCCCACCTGCAAAACTGAGTACCAGGGAAATGATATACAAAGTCCAGTAAGTTGTAGAACCTTGTTCCATATAGCTCAGTGGTATTTGAGGCAGATAGCTAGTGATTAACACAATGGGAAGTGTCACCAAAAAAGTAACTAAAAATACGCCTTGGATGCGAAATGCAGAGGTTTGTGTTAATTCCCAACTTCTACCAATGCTGGGAATAACTTGACTTTCCTCTTCTACGGCTAATATCACCTCTACTAACCATAAGCGCGAGTAAAACCAACTTAGACCAATGAGTACGATGAAAACGGCAATTATCACAGAAATCATTGTACCAAATGTAGGATTTATCAAGCTTAATACAACCCCTAATATACCCGCGACAATCAAAGCAACAATCCCACATATTATATAGAATGCCAATAGGAGCAGACCTACCAAAATAGCCTGAAATAAAAAAGACCAGTTCCTTGAATTGAGTTGGCTACGACCCATATTAACGGTTTCTGGTTTATCGATCAATTCACCAAAACCTAAGCGGGAAATTAAGGCAGAGTTTGTCAGGTATTGGGAGAAGCAATAACAGAAAATTACTAACCACAGGGGCATAATCAACCACAAGGTAGAAAAACCTAATGTTTGACTAACAAACAAAAAGACGAGAGGTATGATTAGGACAAAGGGCAGTACTACCCACAACGTAGCAAATAGAGCCACGCTAAAATAGGGTTTCAAATGAGAACGGTAGAGACGTAAACCCGTACTGACGACATTGCCAACACTGAGAGGCCCGATGGGTTTGAGAGAACTCGGATTGATAGACACGGCTAGACTCCTCCTGTTGTGGAAGGCGAAATAAGCTTATCTTAGCGGTGTCTGGAAGAGTCTCTCAGGAAAGTTTATGAATATTCAATCTTAAAATGAATGCTGGTGATAGCCATTTAAACAGAGGATGCGACAGATCATAGATTGAAGCCATTGCCTCCAGAAGGCTTGTGCAATCCCAAATTCCAAATCCAAAGTTGAGCTTAGGACTTAATTCAGGGATTCAGGGGAACCTGCATCACGTATCCGCAAACCCAAACCTTCCTGACGAGTGCGAATATCATAGTAAATAACTCCTTTAATGGCTTGCCAAAATGGCATCATTAGTGTTGTTCCTACTACTCCGAAAATTATGCCCAACAAACCCATCAAGAAAAAGGAAGCCAGAATTACATCGGATGAAGAAGAAGTCGAAAAAAATGCAATGAGCATAAAAACGGGTACAAGAGTGAGCAATACTATAGGTAACGTAATTAAACTGGCTACTAGAATAATGACTTGAATCCGGATAATAAATGGCTTAGTTAATTCCCAGCTACGACCAATCGAGTTTGTTGAATTCATATTGCTCTCTATTGCCAAGGGTAACTCTGCAATAAAAAAATGAGAGTAGCACCATAAATAAATAATGATTCCCATAAGCCTTGCCACTATGTCTAAGATGATAAGAAGGGGGCTAATTCCGGAATTTGAGCTAGAAATCATTCCCAGACTTAAGACAGGTAGGAAGACAATAATACGCAACAGGATAGATAAGAAAATATAAATTCCAAAACTTATCAATCCAATTAATATTTGTGCTACCCAATAACTCCAAAAACGTTGTTGAACATGAGTGCGTGTTGTACTCAAAGGCTCTGGTTTATCAACCAATTCTTTGTAGACTTGGCGTGAAATTATAGCCTGAATTTGACAATTTTTTGCCCACCCATAAATTGGAATTAAAGACCACAATAAAGCTTTAATAGCTAGACCAAAATATGACTTGAAATGATCGCGGTAGATGCGTAGGCCAGCACTGACGACGTTCCCAACACTGAGCGACCCCGTTGGTTGGCGAAGGATCGGATTCTTGGACATGAGACAATTTCTCCAGTTGCTTGAGGCGCAAACGCAAATATTACCGATATCTTACGCTAGGACTAGCAAACGCTCCGGGTAAATTTTATGAATATTAAGCGATGGATTGCGCGGCGAGAACCAAACTGGCAAAGATTAGATGCTCTTCTGAGGCAAGTGGAGAAAAAAGGACTTAAGTCGTTGAAGGCCGCTGAAATTAGGGAACTAGCTAGCTTATATCGCTCTGTTTCGGCGGATTTGGCGAGGGCGCGAACCAACCAAGTAGGAATTATGTTGGTGCAAGACTTGCAGCAGCTGACTTCTCGCAGCTATAGCCAGATTTATCAAGGTTCACGCCGTCAGGAATGGCAGGCGGTGATGGAGTTTAGTCGCTGGGGTTTTCCTGCTATTGTACAAGAGACATTCGGCTATACAGCTGTGGCGACAGCAATTTTTCTACTAGGGGCGCTAATTGCCTGGTGGTTTTCCTGGCAAGATCCAATGTTTATGTCAATGGTTGTGCCCGAAGAATTGATTGTGAAAGTGCGCGATCGCCACGAATTGTGGATGGGGTCGATTTTGGGAAGAGAACCCGTGGAATCCAGCAATATTATGATTAATAACATATCAGTGAGTTTTAAGGCCGTTGCTGGAGGTATTACGGCAGGTGCTTTCACCGTCTTCCTCCTAGCCCTCAATGGAGTCTTAATTGGTGCAGTTGCCACATTAGTAGGACAAAATAACTTAGCTTATCCCTTCTGGGCGTTCGTGTTTCCTCACGGTTCCCTGGAATTGCCTGCGATTTTCTTAGCGGGTGGCGCTGGTTTACTCATCGCTAAAGGGATGCTTTTCCCTGGTGAATACACCCGCGTTGAGGCGCTGAAATTCTATGGTTATAAAGCGGCTCAGTTAGTGTTCGGCATTGTCCCGATGCTGATTCTTGCGGGTACGATTGAGGGTTTTTACTCACCCAGCCTAATCGTTCCCAATCCCCTCAAGTATCTCGCGGGAATCGGACTATTTACATTGTTGGTGATTTATTGCAGCCGAAAAAAACCGACTGATAGCATTTTGGATTTGGGACTTTAGATTTTGGATGCACAAGCATTCTGGAGGCAAGAGTTTCAATCTATGATCTGTCGCATCCTCTATTTAAATTGGTATCAGTACACCTCATCCTAATAGTAGAAGTGTACTTTTCATAGCACGCCTAATATAAAACCATAGAAATAGAGGCGCAGTTTTACCTGCGTTTGAAGTCATGGATTATAAATACAGATGGAAAAATGGCGCTCCGCCAACCCGCGATGAAGCAGCAAGGAGCCAATCTCTGCTAGATGAAAGCCAGTTTGAGAGTGCAGAAGACCGGAAGCTAGCAGAGGATAGCGCTCGTAAGCATTTGGGCGTACCTACGCGAGTTCCAGACGACGATCTTCCTGTACTGCCCATCGCGGCACCACCAAATAATGAGGCTGTTTGACGCACTCCTGTGCCGTTCATGCGTGAGGATTCTGGGTTCAAACAATAGTTGCTGTTCATACCCGTCTTACGCTATCGACGCCAATGGACAACGAGAGAGCCCATACTTTGATCATAAATTTGTACGCCCGTCGATAGCGGGGCTTTAAACCCGTGATGTTTTGGTAAAAACCAACGGCTGCTCATCCCCCTAAAGACGTGGAAGTAAATACTGGCTCTGGGATGAGGATGAAGCAGGAAAGGGATCGCTATTGTGTAGAAATCTCAACAAGTCTACTCGTTTTAATGAGTACCATGAGCAATCTACCTAATCAAGTACCAAAGTTCTTTGATAGCGACTCAACGGGTGGCGCTGGGCTTTGGCAATATATACAATCGTTGCATCCTGAAGCGATCGCTAAACTCTCAGAGCCTTCCTTTGAAGCAGCTAAGGTAATAGAAAGCAACATCATCGGAATGTTAGGAACATTACCTCCTGAATCCTTCGAGGTGACGATTACAACGAGCCGTGAATACCTTGGTCAGCTCCTTGCGGCAGCTATGATCGGCGGATACTTTTTGCACAATGCTGAACAGCGTTTGGCGTTTGAAAAGTCGATGCAGGTTGCTGAAAACCCATAACTTCTCTGGCTCAACAAAGAATTTTTTGTTGAAACTGGACATTTACAAAAATAGATTTTTGGTATGTTTTGCTACGCTTTCACCCCCTCAAAAGAATCCCCCGTCTCCCAGCCGGGGGATTGTCCCAAGAGTCCTTTGCCAAGGACGAATAACTAATGACTAGTAACCATTAAACAGCTTGTGGTTGAGCTTGGGGCTGGAACTGGAACAAAGAGTACACCACATTGCGCCGGATGTCAATCATCATCTCCAAGAAGGTTTCATATCCCTCCTGCTTGTACTCAATCAGAGGGTCTTTTTGTCCATAGCCGCGTAAACCCACAGACTCGCGCAGAGCATCCATCGATTGTAAATGCTCCCGCCAGAGGGTGTCGATTTGCTGCAAGATGAAGAAGCGTTCGGCTTGTCGCATCAATCCTGGCTGAATTTGATCGACCTGGGCTTCCTTGAGGTCGTAAGCTTTACGAACTTCTTCGTGCATAAAGGTTTTGATTTCGCCTACAGTCATGTCATCTAGATGCTGTGGCTCTAGGTCTTGGAGTAAGTAGACGAATTCCTTCACCTTGGCAAGCAACTGATCTACTTGCCACTCTTCCGGGGGTAAGTCAGGGTTAACGTAGGCTTCGACAATGTCATCCATTGTCCGTTCGGCATACTGGATGACCTGTTCTTTGAGGTCTAGCCCTTCGAGCACTCGGCGACGTTCGGCATAAATCGCCCGTCTTTGGTTGTTCATCACCTCGTCGTACTCAAACACCTGTTTCCGGGTGTCGTAGTAGAAGGTTTCGACTTTTTTCTGCGCTCCTTCTAGAGAGCGGGTGAGCATCTTGGACTCAATAGGCATATCTTCCTCGACGCGGAAGGCATTCATCAATCCTGCCACGCGATCGCCCCCGAAAATCCGCAACAAATTGTCTTCCAAACTCAGGAAGAACTTGGTCGAACCGGGGTCACCTTGCCGTCCCGCACGTCCCCGCAGCTGGTTGTCAATCCGCCGCGATTCGTGACGTTCTGTACCAATCACATGCAAACCGCCGAGTTTGACCACCTCCTCATGCTCACGGGACGTAAGCTGTTCATATTCTTTGCGAATGGCTTTATAAACCTCCCGCAACTGTTGAATCACCGGGTCATCCGTCGGTGCCTTTTCTGCGGCCACCGCTATCTTTTCGTCGGCTTCTAGCTCTGGCAGACTTCGCTCTCCGTACCGCTTCACCGCAAAATTCACCGCGTCTTTGAGCAGTTGTTCCGTTCCCTTGGACAGTTCTGTGGGGAAAATCTGTGGGCTGACTTTCCATGTTTTTACCTTTTTTCCAGGAGCAAACCCTTGCGCGGGTGCTCGCCCACCCGCTCCTGGTACCGCCATCGGAGCCAAAGCATCCTCTTGTTCTGGCATGACAATCTTGGGCATGAAGTACTCCCGCAACTTCAGTCGCGCCATGTAGTCAGAGTTACCACCCAAAATGATGTCTGTCCCTCGTCCCGCCATGTTCGTGGCGATCGTCACAGCGCCTTTGCGACCGGCCTGGGCGACAATCTCTGACTCCCGTTCCACATTCTCAGGACGGGCGTTGAGCAATTCATGAGGGACAGCTCGTTGCCTCAACAAACCTGAAAGCAGCTCTGATTTTTCTACACTGGTGGTTCCGACCAGAACTGGGCGTCCCTCTTCATGCATCTGGGCACATTCTTCAGCGATCGCCTGCCATTTGGCTGCCTCAGTCTTGTAAACTACATCTGACAAGTCACCCCGTCCAGAAGGTCTATTGGTGGGAATAATCGTCACTTGCAGATTGTAGATTTTTTCAAATTCCGCCTCTTCTGTCTTTGCCGTACCCGTCATTCCCGCTAGCTTGGGATACAGCAAGAAGAAGTTTTGATAAGTAATGGTGGCGAGGGTTTGAGTTTCATTCTGAATTTCTACGTTCTCTTTCGCCTCAATCGCCTGGTGCAAACCATCACTCCAACGGCGTCCAGCCAGCACCCGCCCGGTAAACTCGTCCACAATCACCACCTCTCCGTTGCGAACAATATAGTTCACATCGGCGAGAAACAATTCCTTGGCCTTAATCGCGTTGAATATATAGTGCGCCCACGGGTCTTCTGGGTTATACAAATCCTGGACTTCTAAGAGCTTCTCCGCTTCGGCGAACCCTTCATCTGTTAACAGAACGTTACGCGCCTTCTCATCTACTTCGTAATGTTCTTCTTTTTTGAGAGCTCGCGCAATCTGTGCCGCCTTCAGGTACTTTTCTGTAGGTCGCTCCACCTGCCCGGAAATAATCAGTGGCGTCCGTGCCTCATCAATCAGTACCGAGTCTACTTCGTCGATGACGCAGTAGTTGAAGGGGCGTTGCACAACATCTGCCATGACGGTTGCCATGTTATCACGCAGGTAATCAAAGCCCAATTCACTGTTTGTGGCATAAGTAATATCACAGGCGTAATTGCGCTGACGCTCGGCTGGCCCCATGCCGGATTGAATTAGCCCGACACTTAACCCTAAGTAGCGGTGTACCTGCCCCATCCACTCGGCGTCTCGACGGGCTAGATAGTCGTTGACCGTAACAACGTGGACACCCTTACCCGTCAGGGCATTTAGGTAAGCGGGTAGAGTGGAAACCAGGGTTTTCCCTTCACCGGTTTTCATCTCAGCGATTTGTCCTTTATGCAGGACAATACCCCCTAAGAGCTGCACATCAAAGTGGCGCATTCCTAAGACTCGACGCCCTGCTTCCCGTACCACAGCAAAGGCTTCCGGCAACAACTCGTCCAACACCTCGGCTCGTTCGCGATCGCTTGTGGCTTTGGCTAGCTTCTGTTGAAATTCTGCTGTTTTGCCTTTGAGTTGATCGTCCGATAGCGCCTGGATCTCGTCTTCCAGAAGGTTAACATCAACAACGTAAGGCTGGTATTTTTTTAATTTGCGGGCGTTGGGGTCGCCGAGTACGGTTTTTAACATATCAGGAGATGTTTATTCACTAAGTTCCAGGGTAGAGGTTAGAGCGGCAAGACTCTAAGCAAAAGGGCAGAGTTAATTATTAGATTGAAATCTTTTTACAGTCTTTAGTTCCTATTTGCTGACCACCGACTGTCACCCTTGGGGGGTACATTGTTATCCTATCACTTCCCCTAAGATTGAGGCGGTACGGGGATTTGGGCAAAGACTGGGGGGTTGTCGGGGTAAACTCTATCCTATGGGGGTCGCACTCTCACCTTTGAGTCGGTGCGTTACGCTGCTACTAAAGCCGCCTACACCATTGGCGAATACATTCTCAGGGAAGGCGTTAAGGTGATGACTGAGCGACCGCACCGTCCTGCAATCCTCAAACCCGATGAATCCTATACATTCCGCAGCTACTTCCTTATGAAGTTTGCTCCAGCCGATATCCTGCGGGAGTTAGGGGCAACATTGACCAAAGCCAAGCTCAATTTACCGACCGCGTCTTCAGTACAACTTATCCGACTTCCCGACTTACGCCAGCGTATTGAAGATGCCATCACCCGCGTCAGCTTAACCAGCGAAGCAGCACGCCGGGAAGTGCTGATCGCCCCCATCTTACTAGAAGTCGCAAAAATTGCAGAGGCAAACGTCAATATTGAGTACCCCATTGAGGTGAACCAATACCTAAAAGGAGAGTTGGATTATTATCTTCAGTCACCACACTATCTCCTAGTGGTAGAGGCCAAACAAGCAGACTTAACGCGGGGATTTACCCAGCTAGCGGCTGAGTTAATTGCTCTGGATAGTTGGGTAGAGTCAGATGAGCCTATCTTGTATGGTGCTGTGACAACTGGGGATATCTGGCAGTTTGGTAGTTTTCACCGCCAGAATCAGGTAGTGACTCAAGATTTAATGCTGTATCGGG
>NZ_DATNPA010000406.1:0-4220 GCF_036703385.1 Allocoleopsis sp.
AAAAAAATGCAACTTTCCAATTCATCTTCTGTGCAGACACCCCAGCCTGTTTTACACAAATCGTTGAATCAAACAGATAGTGTTGGTAACACCGTTACGGGAGTTCTGCTCATTATCCTTCCTATCTGTCTTGTATTAGGAGGTTTTTTGGGCAGAAAATGTTACCGTACTCATCGGGCTAAGGTTCTACGTCGGCAGATTGAGTCTTTGGAGAAAATGTGGCAGATTAGTCCCAACAAGCAATCCTAAAAGGAATGTCACTGACTTAAGAACTTTCCTAGCTCACCAACTAACCCTTGTGCAGGGGGTCTCTAGGTAGGCACTCCGTCCCCCAGTGGGGGGTTTGGGGGGTTTCCCCCCAATCTGGGTTTTTTTCAAAGAACGATTACTTCTTGCTTAAGTCAGTGCCATTCGACTTAAGAACTCTCCTACCTCACCAACCAACCCTTGTGCACCGGAGCTTTAGTGAGGAGGTCTGGGGGGAACCCCCCCAATCTTGGTTTTTCCAAGAAACGATTACTTCTTGCTTAAGTCAGTCCCATTTATCCTAAAAGCGCTTTGCGGTTCGGCAATTCCTCACATAGATAGCAGGGGAGAACTTGGACGCGTCTGTGTGATCATTTCAAAACTCGCGGGACTGAGGTTTCACGATGATGAGGAACATAGCCCCAGTCTCGTCTTTATTGTGAAAATTACCCTCCCAGCTGATCAGATTGTGCAACAATTCTATGCACAATCCGAAAGAGATGAGTCTCAGGCGGCGAGTGCGATACTATCCAAGTGTAGTCTGCATTACACCTACATTATGGAGCCAGATTCACTACCCGCAGAGCTGATTCTGACGCACCCGCGTCAGACTCTGGGAAATATCCAGCTTGACTGGACACCCCAACCCGGTAACTATCTCGACTTTGAAGGTCAGACCTACGCGGTTTTAGAACGCCGCCACCGCTATCATTTAAAATCAGGGCGCTATCGCTTACACAAAATTGCACTTTATGTACAGTCAGCTCAACGCCCAACCGAGAAGAGCCTGATTGAAGGACGCTGGGTACTGGGTGATGCCTCCTGCTGTTTCAATGCTCATTCTGAACTGATTCGTTGTGCTGTCAATCCAGAAGGCCCCTGTGAATCTTGCCGCTTCTACGAACGCTCTCACCCAGAACTTCAAACCTGACCGTTACTCAAAACCTCTCCTACTGTTAAACGCATCCCATTAGCAAAATCCCAAGCCTGCTGAGCGCGTTTGCCAGCTAGTTGTACTTCCTGTAATAGCAACAGTCCGTCGCCGGTTTGAATAATTGGACCGACTCCTTTCACGATGCTCACTACTTCTCCAGGACGCCCCGACATCTGTACTAGAGAAGACCACTGCTGCTTGAGTACGTCTAACTCTGAGGGTAACTGAGAGAAGTAAGCTGAGCCGAGAGGAACGGTGGCAATGACTTTCAGCGCTTTATCCTGAAATGACGCCACACAGTTCGGAAAAAATCCCCTCACCTGATTGTGTAACTCAATCGCCGATCGCGACCAATCCAAACAATAATCCGCTTTTTGAATTAGTGAGGCGTAGGTTGCCTGAGAATCATCTTGAGCAATAGGCTGAGTTTCTTGGCGTCCCAGCTTTAGAAGCGTTTCAACTAATAAATCTGCGCCCAACTCAGAAAGCATCTGCGCCAACTGCTGGGCGTTATCCAACAGGTTAATGGGGGTGTAAGCCTTCAGCAGCATGGCTCCTGTGTCCATCCCAGCATCCATCAGCATTGTAGTGATACCCGTTTCTGTTTCCCCATGATACAGACACCACTGGATAGGGGCGGCACCCCGATATTTAGGCAGAATTGAGCCATGAACATTAATACAACCCAGCTTCGGCATATCTAGAATTTCTGGCGAGAGAATTTGCCCATAAGCCACAACGACAAAAACATCTGCCTCTGCCTCTCGCAACTGAGTGAGGGTTTCGGCACTCTTTTTTACCCGCTTTGGTTGCCAGACGGGGAGTTGTTGCGCTAAAGCAATGGCTTTCACCGGTGAGGGAGTCAGCTGGTTACCGCGTCCTCGACGCTTATCCGGTTGGGTAACAACACCTAGGAGTTCAACTTCAGGATGGTTAAGCAAGCGTTCTAAGCTAGGCACTGCAAACTGAGGAGTACCGAAAAAAATGACTTTCATTAGGGTTGCAGGTTGAAGGTTGCAGGTTGAAGGTTGAAGGTTGCAGGTTGCAGGTTGAAGGTTGAACAGAGGAATCTGCTAACGTTCAACCTGCTCACCTAAACTTAATCAACGGCGATTTCAACGCGACGGTTGCGTTGTCGGTTGGCGTCGGTATCATTAGCGACAAGGGGACGAGTTCCGCCATAGCCAACAACTATCCATCGGTATTGATCGCCCAATGCGCTGACGAGATACTGCTGAACGGCTTTGGCACGGCGAAAGGATAGTTCGCGATCGCTTTCAGCATTACTATCGGCGTCTGTGTGGGCAGTAATGCGGATTGTGCTTGAAGGGTAGCCGCGTAAATCCGTGATGATTTTGTCTAATATCAAACTCGCTTCTGAGCGCAAAAGGCTATTGCTCTGCTCAAATAAGAGGTCACTGGGCAAAGTAACCTTCAATTGCTCAGATGATGAGACAGAGTTAGAAACAGGTGTGAGTTGATTGCCACTGCTGTTTGCGATCGCCTGAACTTCCTGGTTAGAAGGCAGTACTCCTTCGAGTTGCAGAGCGATCGCTTGCATTCGCGCTTCTAGCGCTTCATTCGGACGATTGCTGCCGAGTTGGGTTTCTAGCGTTGCCACAGCTTCATTCATTGACTTCAACTGTGCCTGCAACTGGTTGAGCTTGGCTTGTGCTTGCTGTTTTTGGATGGGTGTTAACTGGGGTGAATTGGTAGAGGTTGATACTGTCTTGGAGCTGGAATGGGGTAACGTCGAAGGGAGCTTTTTGTCAAGACCTTCGAGTACTTTAAGGATTAGAGGCCGCTCTGGATTGGGATTGGGATACAAGTTAGCGAGGACAATGCCCAAAATCAGGGCTAGACCCCCGCCTACGCCCAGCAGTAGCAATCGGAAAATTAGAATAAGTAACCACCAGGGTCTGGCGGTTGATTTAGCAGGGGAAGTCTTAGCGGCTGAACTAGTGGATTGAGTCACCGATTTTCCTGAATGTCATTCAGTCCTTAGAAGAATCATAGAGACAAACGATGAATTCGATCATGCCCCTAAGCCGACGAAAGTCGCAACCAACCACCACATCAAGGAGAGAACAACACTCATAACCTCAAAGTGAAAACTTTCGTAAAAGAGTGACTTGATGAATTCTTAACTTGTTATACATAACATAAGGAATATTCCTGTAGTTCTTTGGGCGTTGCTCCTTACACATAAAGCGCACTCTAGCAACCCCAATCCTTAATATCCAAAAGAATACTGTATTGAGTAGGAGGGTTTCGCAAGTAACCCTATTTACTGCTTTTAGCCGTTCTACTCACTTATGGCACATAGCCTAGCTGTACAGGCTCATCCAGTCAATGTGCCTAAGGTTCTAAAACCATCAGCGGTGCCATCTTCCTAGCCCTCAACCGAAGTGACTGAAGAAATATCCCAAGAATATGACTCAATCCAGAGTGACTGAAGAAATAGTCCAAGACATGACTCAACCAGGAGTACAAATTGACCCCCTTGATAGCCCTCATCCCATTCCCTGGAATTGGGTGTTGGCTACTCATGCCGAACTGAGTGCGAGTAACAGTTCTGGGGTACGGTATTATCGCAGCCAGTCACTCCTTTCTCCCGATGGTCAGTACGCTGCCTATAGTCGAATTCAGATGGAGGGACAGCCGGAGCTATACCGAAGCCGCATCACCAGTGTGATTTTCATAGAAAATTTGCAGACGGGCGATTTACGGACGATCACCGCCTCTTCGCCTTTGGCGGATCATCCCATGTTCAGCGAGCAAGACGCTGATATGCCAGGGCTAATTACCATTTTGATACCCGTTTCTTGGTCACAGTCAGGCGATCGCCTCCTCGCAAGGCAGTTTGAAGGACTCTTTAACACGACGGAGGTTTCGGATTATGCGATCGTGTGGGAGCGGCGGCAAAATCGTACCATGACCCTAGCTCCTCAGAGCGTTCAATATGATATAGCCGTGTTGCTGGGTTGGAGTTATAGGCACCCCGATCGCGTTCTGTTTCGCGCTGGGGAATTGGGCAATG
>NZ_DATNPA010000407.1:0-9378 GCF_036703385.1 Allocoleopsis sp.
TTCAGTCCCCTTGCGGGGATTAAGTAAGCGGAAAGCGAACCGTAACTCACTAAGCGAATATTGAGCAGCAACGAGATCTTTCGTTTCAGTCCCCTTGCGGGGATTAAGTAAGCGGAAAGTTAGCGCTCATGTCTTGTATTATGTATTCCATTGGAAGTTTCAGTCCCCTTGCGGGGATTAAGTAAGCGGAAAGACCGCCATCTGAAACCTTGATGGACAGAGGGTTCTACACAGGATTTTCGTGGGACTCTTTTTCACCCTCATTTCAGCCTCACTTATTGAAACCCATTCTCATTACCTGAGCGACTGAAAGCGCTCAAACTCTTTAATTGTCAAGGTTCTGGCGTTTTTCGTGGGACTCCCCGGTTTTTCGCCCCCGCTTTGACCTACGAAAATTCTTGCTGTACCCAGCATAAGCCAACTGCCTAATCTTGTCGAGATAACAACCTTGTTAGTCATCAGAGAAAATTCATTTTGCCTTCTATACCGAGTACCAATTACTCCGCCAGCTCTTTCAAGATAGGTCTATTTTAGAGCATTGGTATCAACTCAATTGGCTTTGCCACTCTAAAACCACAGCTCGACACTGAAGACAAGTTAAATCTTTAAGTAAGGTACGAATGCCTTCCGATGTATTGGGATAGGTAGCTGCCAAAATGTCAGGGTTTACTGATATCGTAGGCTCTATTTCTGCCACAAAACCGTAGAGTTTTTGGTTAGAGAACGCGCTATTGATAGGCCAGCCGCTAGGGTTGAGGAGAGTAAGGCGTGCGATCGCATCCTCTTTTATACCCAATTCCTTCTGTAAAATTTTTGGCACCACCGTTTCTGCTGTTTGCCCCTCACTGACACGTCCACCCGGAAAATCGAGCGTGGATTTTCCCAATCCAGGGCGATAATTCAGCATGGGAAGCATCAGTTTATCGCCGTGAATGGTCAAAATAACCACTGAATCTGCTTTTTCGACCCGCCAATAATCTATAACTTGTTGGGAATCATCTTGTAGATGTTCGCCAATTAAGGTGAACCAAGGGGAATGTATTTCCAGAAAGCGGTCTAGAGTTTTCCAGTGCTGTTGGCGAGTTTCATCCATAATGTTGTTCAGTACGATTGTCCGATAGTTAGGGTAATGCAATATAAAAAACTCGGCGATAGCGAGTTGTTGGTCTCTGAAATCTGCCTGGGAACGATGACCTACGGTCATCAAAACACCATAGACGATGCCAGTCAGCAACTCGACTATGCCGTTGCCCAAGGCATCAACTTCATCGATACGGCTGAGATGTACCCCGTACCGGGACGGGCAGAAACTCAAGGGAAGACGGAGGAATATATCGGCGAATGGTTAGTTCAGCAGCAGCGAGACCAACTCATTATCGCGACTAAGATAGCAGGCCCAACCTCTCGCTTAAGTTGGATTCGAGGGGAAAAACGCAGAATTGACCGTCCCAATGTCAAGCAAGCGGTAGAAGACAGCCTAAAGCGTTTACGCACAGACTACATCGACCTCTACCAAATCCACTGGCCCGATCGCTATGTTTCTCTCTTTGGTGCCCCCGACTATGACCCCACGCAAGAACGGGACACTATACCCATTGCTGAACAACTGGAAATTTTTGCCGACCTAATCAAAGCAGGTCAAATTCGCTACCTGGGTTTAAGCAATGAGACGCCTTGGGGAGTATGTGAGTTTTGCCATTTAGCGAAACAGTTGGGATTACCGAAAGTCGTCTCGATTCAGAATGCTTTCAACTTAATAAACCGGGTATTTCAGATTCACCTCGCCGAAGCGTGTCGGTTCAATAATGTGGGTTTGTTGTCCTATAGTCCCTTGGGGTTTGGTGTTTTGACGGGTAAACATCTCAATGGGACAGTGGAACAGTCCCGGATGGCTTTATTTCCGGGATTTGGTCAGCGCTATGACAAAACCAATATGATGGAAGCAGTAAGGGCTTATGTGGAAATTGCCCACAAGCATAACCTGACTCCGGCACAGTTAGCGTTGGCATTTGTGCGATCGCGCTGGTTTGTTACCAGTACCATTATTGGTGCAACCACGATGGGACAGCTTAAGGAGAATCTCAGCAGTTTAGAGGTGACGCTGGATAAAGATATTTTGGCAGAAATCGATGCGGTTTATGCTCGGTATCCTAATCCCACTCCATAAGCGATAAGTCTTCGATCATCAACAGTGTGCACCCATCATGCAGGAAAATAATTCTCCCCTAGTTTCACCTGCTTTCCCTGCCTGCTTTCAAGTCAGCCGCTTCTCAAAAAACTAAACATCTCCCCTAGGTTAGGTTAACGCTCTTCCCAATATCGATTTATCGATTAAACTTTGATGGGTTTTGCTATTCCTCTAGCCAATCTACAAATCTGAGTATTCAAGTACCGTGTAAGCTTCCGGGTGCATCTATCTGGGGAAATATATCTCCTCAGCTCAAGGTGGAATGAAGTTTACAGATTGACGCAAACTGCGTCTTGATTCTCTTGGGAATGGCTTCTGAGCGGGCACTTTTTGGGTGTGGCTACGACTTGATTCTTACCCTAACCAACAGGTGGCTACCAAAGGAGATTTAACGATGAAAAGAATAATCTTTACACACAATACTCATTCCTGCCCTAACTTTTTCCGACAAAAGAATAGGGTACAACAAGAAAAAATCCTGACTTTTTTCCTATTGCTTTTTGCTGGTTTTTTTTTGCCTTCTTTAGTACAGGCACAATCTATTGTTCCGGCGTCTGATGGCACTGGCACGGTGGTAACGCCTACTGGCAATCAACTTGATATCACAGGCGGACAACTGTCCAGCGATGGAGCCAACCTTTTCCACAGTTTCTCTCAATTCAACCTGAATCAGAACCAAATTGCCAACTTCCTCTCTAATCCATCGATTCAGAATATCTTGGGTCGAGTCAGCAGTGGAGATGCCTCAGTTATTAATGGTCTAATTCAGGTTACGGGTGGTAACTCTAACTTATTTTTGCTCAACCCAGCCGGGATTGTCTTTGGTTCCGATGCGAGGCTCAATGTGCCTGCCTCTTTTACTGCCACAACGGCTACAGCCATTGGTTTCGGCAATCATTGGTTTAATTCCACAGGTGTTGTTGACTATCAAGCACTTGTTGGAACGCCTAATACGTTTGCCTTCAATACCTCCACGCCTGGGGCAATTGTCAATGCTGGCAACCTGGCAGTCGGACAAGGACAAAATTTAACCCTTTTAGGCGGTACGGCAATTAGTTCCGGGCAATTGTCTGCACCTGGAGGAATGATTACAGTTGCAGCTGTACCAGGGGAGCATACGGTGCGCTTGAGCCAACCTGGAAGTGTACTGAGTTTAGACATCCAACCACTGACGGGAAGTGGCAGTCAACCGGAAGCGTGGACATTGCCCATTGCCTCTTTACCTCAACTATTAACGGGTGGCAATGTAGGAAATGCCACGGGATTGGCTGTCAACAGCGATGGCACTGTGCAGCTAACGGGTTCCGGCATCGGTGTAGAAACTGGGGATGTGGTGGCAAAGCACGTAACAGCTCAAACCGCAACACTCTCGGCTAACCGTAATCTAACCTTAGTGGAAAGCCAACTGGTCACGACTGGGGGACTGACTCTCCTGGCTAAAGATACGGTGCGAGTGCGAGATAGCGTGACTAATCCGTTTATAGCTCAGGCAGGGGGTAACCTCTACATTCAGGGCGATCGCAATATCGATATTTTGGCACTCAACCATCCCCAGACTCCGTTTACTAGCGGCGGTCAACTGAGTTTAGTCAGTAATGGTGATATTTCCGGTGATGCTCACTTTGCCAGTAATGGCTTCTCGATTCTTAACTTAGCAGGCGCTCCTGGTAACTTTGTCAGCCTTTACGACCCTATCATCAGTTCAATCGGTGATGTCACGTTTGGGAATTACACAGGTACCGCACTTAAGGTACAGTCTACAGGCAGCATCACGGCTGGGAATATCAGAATTACTGGCCCAGATACGGCTCTGCTTCCGGGTACCGATCCAGATATTTCGATTTTGCAGAGTAGTCCAGCCCTGATTTTGCGAGCGGGTGTGACTACTTTGGCCAATGCGTCGAATTTTCCTTTACAACAAGGGCAAACAACCTTTACCTCTTCTGGAACCTCGTCATCTCCGGGAACTATTACTGTCGGGAATATCGACACCTCCAATCAAGGTCAAGGCAGTGCTGGCCCTGTTATCTTATCGGCTCCAGGCAATATTACTACCAACAATATCACTTCAAACGATCAGGGACCGGGGAATGCTGGTTCTGTAACGATAACTAGCACGCAGGGCAACATTAGCACGGGTGATATAATTGCCAACGATCAAGGCCCAGGCAATGCTGGTTCCATCACACTTACGGCTCCAGGTAGTATTATCTACGGCATTACCAATGTCCAAAATCAAGGCCCCGGTAATGCTGGCACTGTAACCCCACCAAACCCCACGCCATCACCCAGCCCGAGCCCATCACCCAGTCCAAGCCCATCACCCAGTCCGAGTCCTTCCACAGGCTTAAATCCCATACCCGTTCCCACTCCGTCACCCACCTCAAATTCTTCAACTACCAATACCGGAGGTAGCTCAACCAACACTAATAGTGGTGGCTCAACCAGCAATACCGGAGGTAGCTCAACCAACACTAATAGTGGTGGCTCAACCAGCAATACCGGAGGTAGCTCAACCAACACTAATAGTGGTGGCTCAACCAACACTAATAGTGGTGGCTCAACCAGCAATACCGGAGGTAGCTCAACCAGCAATACCGGAGGTGGCTCAACCAGCAATACCGGAGGTAGCTCAACCAGCACTAATAGTGGTGGTTCAACCAGCAATACCGGAGGTAACGCAACCAGCACTGATAGTGGCAATACTAACTCGCCTGGAGCAGACGCAACGAATACCGATGGTCGAGTGCAAGAACCGACTCAACCTAATCCCAATGCTACGTCGGCTTCTGATGATGCTGAAGCACAATTTTTTTCCCGGCTTGAAGGGCTTTTCTCGCAACAATACCAAAACTATTTGGAGTTACCTCTTGATACTCCGGTTTCAACCCTGGCAGACGCCCGTGACATTCTTCTGAATATTGAGAAAGCAACTGGAGTTAAACCGGCACTCATCTATGTCGCGTTTTTACCCCAGAACACGATAAGTCAGCGGAGTGCCCAGTCAGCGTCAAGTCAGCAAAATCTCTCCTCCCACAATAGCGATCGCTTGGAATTGTTGATCGTCACGGCTCACGGAGCGCCCATTCGCAAGCCGATTGAGGGAGCAACGCGATCGCAAGTTATGAAAGTTGCAAGTGAATTTCGTTCGGAGGTCACCCGTGTCCAAGGTGGCACGAGCTATCAGGCTCCTGCCCGACAACTCTATCGATGGTTAGTGGCTCCTGTGGAAACGGAGTTGAAAGCCCGAGGCATTCAAAATGTAACGATGATCATGGATATTGGCTTGCGCTCTATTCCCATTGCTGCTCTCTATGATGGTCAACAGTTTCTCATCGAGAAATACAGTGTTGGCTTGATGCCCAGTCTGTCACTGACTAATACGCGCTACAAGGATATTAAAAACTCGCAGGTTCTAGGGATGGGAGCATCGCGGTTTGCGGAGCAAAAGCCCCTACCTGCTGTGCCGCTAGAATTATCTACGATTACTCACTCTCTGTGGCAAGGCGAGTCCTTTCTTAACGAGGCATTCACCCTAGAAAACCTTAAGGCACAGCGACAGCAGCAACCCTTTGGTATCATCCACCTGGCTACTCATGCATCTTTCCAAGCGGGTAATCCCAGCAACTCTTACATTCAACTTTGGGACACCAAACTACGGCTAGACCAACTTCGGCAATTAGGCTGGAATGACCCGCCTGTAGAGTTATTAGTCTTGAGTGCCTGTCAGACAGCGTTGGGGAATAAGGACGCTGAATTAGGCTTTGCAGGGTTAGCTGTACAAGCTGGGGTTAAGTCAACTTTGGGCAGTTTATGGTTTGTGAGTGATGAGGGAACACTGGGGCTAATGACCCAGATGTATCAGCAGCTAAAGCAGGTACCGATTAAGGCCGAGGCATTGCGGCAAACACAACTGGCGATGCTCAAGGGACAGGTGTACCTCAAAGGGAGCCAATTAGTCACTAGTCGTCAATCAGTGCCTCTTTCAGGAGAACTCGCCAAGATAGGAGACAAAAATTTTGAACATCCTTATTATTGGGCTGCTTTTACGCTCGTTGGCAATCCTTGGTGATGAGCAAAGATATAGCGGTTCTCGGTTGAATGCGGTACACTCTGACCTCTCTCCTACAAGGAGACCGCTGGCGAATTTAATATTGGGAAATATTGGCGACGAGACAAAGGTTTTTCCAGCCCCCCTAACCCCCCAATTCTGGGGGAAGATTTCAAAGTCCCCCAAAGTTGGGCGATGCGAGGGGGCTTTCAGGCGTTTCACAACATTACAAAATATTTCGCCAGCGGTATCCTACAAGGAGAGAGGCTTTGATTCTTTCTCATCTTCCCATGTAGGGAAGGGGCTGGGGGTTAGATTATTCTGATGTACTTCACGCATCTGAGAAAGGCTATATCTTGGTAGAAATTGATGTCGTTGATGCTCGGTATCCAAATCCAACCCTGTGAACGCTCCAAATTTAAATAACTATCCTTATCCTTCGACACGACGAGTAGTTATGGGCAAGCGCGGTGCTGTGGCAACTAGCCAGCCTCTGGCAACTCTGGCGGGGATGGAAATGTTTTGGGCTGGGGGAAATGCAGTGGATGCCGCCTTAGCAACTGCGATCGCACTAACTGTCGTCGAACCCACCTCCAACGGCATTGGTTCAGATGCCTTCGCTTTAGTCTGGGATGGCAAGCTACACGGACTCAATGCTTCCGGCAGAAGTCCCCAAAACCTCACGCTGGAGCATTTTACGGGAATGGAGCAAGTTCCCTCCCTGGGCTGGCTGCCTGTAACTGTACCAGGAGCCGTATCCGCTTGGCGCAGTTTATCGCAACGCTGGGGCAAGCTACCCTTTGAGCAGTTATTTGAACCCGCTATTCGGTATGCCGAAGCCGGTTTCCCTGTGTCGCCTATAACCGCTACTCTCTGGAAACTGGCGGAAGCTGTCTACTTGCCCCTGACTCAACCTGAATTTCAGCCCTTTAAACAAGTCTTTTTCCCTCACAACCGAGCACCAGCAGCCGGGGAGGTGTGGAGAAGTGAGGCTCATGCTAAAACTTTGAGAGCGATCGCAAGCAGTGGGGGTGAGAGCTTTTATCGAGGAGAAATTGCTGATGCGATCGCCAATTTTGCCGCTTCCACCGGTGGTTTTTTGACCACAGCTGACCTCGCTGCCCATACAGCAGACTGGGTAGAACCCATCTCCACAGACTATCGCGACCTAACCGTTTGGGAAATTCCCCCCAACACTCAAGGTATCGCGACGTTGATGGCCTTAAACATCATAGAAGAGTGTAACATCCATCAATATCCTCGCGAATCCCCCCAAAGTTATCACCTGCAAATCGAAGCCATGAAGCTAGCCTTTGCGGACGTTCATCGGCACGTCGCTGATTCTCGCTTTATGGAAGTAGCTGTTGAGCAGCTTTTAGACAAAGCGTATGCCAAACAGAGGAGTCAGCTGATTGGACAACAGGCCATTCCCCTCGCTCAATTCGGCTTACCTAAAGGTGGAACCGTCTATCTCGCTGCTGCTGACTCTGAAGTCATGGTTTCGTTTATCCAATCCAACTATGAAGGCTTTGGCAGTGGAATTCTCATTCCCAACACGGGCATAGCCTTGCAAAATCGAGGCGTCGGCTTTTCCTTAGAAGCCGGTCATCCTAATCAAGTGGCACCCACTAAACGCGCCTTCCATACGATTATTCCCGGTTTTCTCACACAAGGCAATCAACCCTTAGGGCCATTTGGGGTTATGGGGGGAGCGATGCAGCCACAGGGACACTTGCAAGTGGTGCTCAACATGGCTGACTACGGCATGAATCCTCAAGCAGCTCTCGATGCACCCAGATGGCGCTTTCTATCTGGAAAGACTGTACTTTTAGAACAGACAGTACCCGATTATGTAACACAGGCACTAATGGAGCAGGGTCATGATATTCAGGTAAGTACGGAGGACAGACATTTTGGGAAAGGTCAAATTATTCTTCACCGTGAAGGAATTTTCATTGCAGCCTCAGATCCTCGCGCTGATGGGTTAGCAATCAGTTTATAGCAGTTCTTAGTAAAAGGCAGAGGGCGGGTAGTCAAGTCTAGCGACTTAGTAGCCTATGAAGACTTGAGAATTCGCAACATGGTCAAGTGCCACAATCGCGCTAGGTCAATATCTGACGCTAGCTGGTATCAGTTCAGATTGTGGATTGAGCATTTTGCTAAAAAGTTTGGAAAAACGGCAATTGCCGTCCCTCCTCACAATACAAGTCAGGAGTGCTGTATCTGTGGGAAGAAAGTTAAGAAAGAACTTCGTGAAAGAGTTCATTCTTGCACATGTGGTTTAACCATCCATAGGGAGTGCGATTCGTTCTGGAGAAACCTAGAAATGGGAGGATTCCAGGCTTCTGTTAGGGTAACCGATTAGGTTGAGTTCGCACTTAAATCCCCAACAGATGACAACTTAATAACCATGTGGGTGAGGATTAGTATCCTAGAACCTCCAACTCCCACCCTCCAAGCGCAGGAGTGAAAGCACTTCCCCTACGGTAGAGACTAGCCATCAATCCGTAAAGCGGGGATGAAAATCAAGCCCTGTTGGGAGCCTTACCCGACAACTGGTAAGCAAGTACCCATGAATAACGAAAGTGAAGATGCGACTACCCATCAAGAGGATTAACCAGCGAAATAAGGTCTGATACGCTGGGAGTCCCAAAAGGGCAAGGTCAGGGAGTCAATGGTGTCTCGACCAATTGATAAGCGCTTCCCATAAACCTGGTGGAGAGCATCGTTCTGAAAGGTACAACCAATGGTTATTAGGAACGAAATAACCACCCGTATGCTCTCTGAGAAGGTCGATTCCCAGAGTAGGTGCTAACCGGATGCTACGGAGTGGAAAGATTGAGTCAGAAGCGAATGCCTTGGGTAATTCCAAGGATAAGCAGACAGACTCACGGTAATTCGGAAGGTAAAGCTGTAAGTAGACAGTAAATAAGTCATGAACACGGCAACAAAACCGATGTATGAATGGAACCAACTACCCTGGCGCAAGCTGGAAAAGGTAGTTAATACCCATAAAGGAACCTCACAAAAGAGGCTGATAGAGAAACTAAACCCTATCATACGAGGATGGACAAATTACTACTCAACGGTTTGTAGTAAAAAGGCATTCTCAAAAATGGATGCTCAAATTTACACCTTA
>NZ_DATNPA010000408.1:0-18626 GCF_036703385.1 Allocoleopsis sp.
GAGCGATCGCTCCTTACTTCAGCATCGTCATGCTTGCAGTTTATCAGCGATCGCTCCCTTTTTCTCGTATTATCTCACCAACTTAGACAGATACCTGCACTCTACCTTCAACTACCCTCACTTGATAAGTGGGAATGCTTACTGCTTCATCATCAAGACACTGTCCAGTCAGTAAGTTGAAATTTTGCTTGTAAATTGGGGAAGCCACTTTGAGGATACCTTTGCGATCGCCGACAATTCCCCTCGATAACACAAACGCCTTGCTAAAGGGATCGTAATTACTAATCGCAAAAACCTCATCCTCACTTCCCACACGGAAAATCGCTACCTGTTGACCTTCAACCAAAGCACAGACTCCCATATTAGGTGCGATCGCTTCTAGTGAGCAAATATCAACCCAGATTTTACTTGTCTCACGAACTAAGGCTTGAACCATTTTTTTCCTGTTAATTTTGGTTATTTAGGCGGCATTAGCAAGATTTACAAGATTAAATAAAAATCCTTAGTCAACCTTGCCTACAAATCAGAATTTAGCATCACTCAGAAGCTGATCAAATTCCTACTGAATCCCTCATCAAAGTTTTTATCGGTACTTCTGTGTTAAGCCAGTTAAGAAAGCCTTCATTAACTGATTCAGAATAGAGTTCGGCAATGAGATTCGTATAGTTAATGTGTTGGCGAATCACCTGCTCGATTGCTTCTCGATAGCCAGCTTGGGTCTTGACGATTAGCACTATTTCTGGTTCTTCGATAATTTTCCCTTCCCAGCGGTAAGCACAAGTGATGGGAAACCAGTTAGTGCAGACAGCTAGTTGTTGCTCCAGGAGTGCCTTACTTATGCGGCTCGCTTCTTCTGAGGTGTTGAGTGTGATGTAGTACAGTTTCATCGGTTTTGAGGCGATTAGTTGATTTGATTTACATTACCAACCAGAAGTTTTTCCTGTTCCTTTGCTGGACGTTTTTGACCCCGTTCTTCGACATACACAAGATTCGGATCGGACTCATCGGAATTCACAAAATGGCGGAATCGCTGGAGTTTTTCCGGGTTTTCAATTGTAGTTTTCCATTCACATTGATAGGTGTTTACTAGATACTGCATCTCTTGTTCTAACTCAGCACCAATGCCTAGAGAATCATGAATAATCACCTGTTTCAGGTAATCAATTCCTCCTTCAAGTTTGTTGAACCACGTTGCTGTACGTTCTAGTCGATCTGCGGTGCGGATATAGAACATCAGGAACCGATCTAAATATTTAATTAGCGTTTCCTTATCGATATCCTCGGCTAGCAGTATTGCATGTTGTGGCTTCATACCCCCATTGCCGCACACATACAAATTCCAACCTTTTTCAGTCGCAATGATGCCAAAATCTTTACTTTGAGCTTCGGCACACTCACGGGTACAACCCGATACAGCAGATTTTAGCTTGTGGGGCGATCGCAAACCCCGATACCGCAGTTCTAACTCAATCGCCAAACTCGTAGAATCCTGCACTCCAAAGCGACACCAGGTACTACCCACACAAGATTTCACCGTCCGCAGTGCCTTACCATAGGCATGACCGGATTCAAATCCAGCATCGACTAATCGCTGCCAAATATGAGGCAATTGCTCAACACGCGCCCCAAATAAATCAATTCTTTGTCCGCCTGTAATTTTGGTGTAAAGACCAAATTCTTGGGCAACTTGTCCTAACACAATCAGCTTATCCGGCGTAATTTCCCCACCGGGAACTCGTGGCACAACTGAATAAGTACCGTCCCGCTGAATGTTAGCGAGGTAGTAATCATTGGTATCCTGAAGACCAACAAGAGACTTCTCTAAAACATGCTCGTTCCAAGTCGAAGCAAGAATGGACGCGACAGCAGGCTTACAAATTTCACACCCTCTGCCTTGACCATGTTTTTGAATTAACTCATCAAATGTCTTAATTTGGTGAACACGCACCAAATGGTAGAGTTCCTGACGGCTATAAGCGAAGTGTTCGCAGAGATGATTCTTCACCTCTATCCCCGCCTTCTTCATCTCCGATTTGAGTAAATCTGTTACGAGAGGTACGCAACCGCCGCAACCTGTTCCAGCTTTTGTACATTTTTTGATCGTGGGAACATCGGTTAAATTCTGCTCTCGAATCGCTGTACAAATTTGTCCTTTGCTTACATTATTGCAAGAACAAATTTGAGCTGTATCCGGTAAGCTTTCCACCCCCATCTTAGCTACAGGTGCGCCTTCTCGTGGCGGCATCAGCAAATCTTCTGGATAAGGTGGTAGGGTGATGGCGTTTTGGACAAATTGCAGCAAAGTGCCGTAGGCCGAAGCATCTCCGACGAGAATTCCACCTAGTAAGCGAGTACTATCCTCATTCAGCACCAGTTTCTTGTAAATGCCTTGAACGGTATCGGTAATGGCAATTTCTCTAGCACCGGGAGTTCTGGCAAAGGCATCTCCAAAACTCGCGACATCCACCCCCAAAAGTTTGAGTTTGGTGGACATATCTGCACCTGTAAAGCTGTTCGTTGTGACGTTGTTTAACAAATCTGCCACGACTCCTGCCATCGTATAGCCGGGAGCAACTAAACCATAGATGCGATTCTTGTAAAGGGCACATTCACCGATCGCATAAATTTCTGAATCGGATGTTTGGCAGTAGTCATTGATAACAATACCGCCGCGTTCCCCGACTTCTAATCCGCAGCTTCTAGCCAGTTCGTCACGGGGACGAATTCCGGTAGAAAACACGATCATGTCTGTTTCTAATTCAGAGCCATCAGCAAAGAGCATCTTGGCAATTTTGCCATCTTCGCTGACAATTTGGGAAGTGGATTTGCTGGTATGAACCGAAACCCCAAGCGCTTCTATCTTGCTGCGGAGAATCGCGCCACCTGCATCATCAATTTGTACAGGCATTAATCGAGAGGCAAATTCGACGACATGGGTTTGTAAGCCCATCGCCTTGAGGGCATTAGCGGCTTCTAGACCTAATAAACCTCCACCAATAACCACACCAACTTTACAATTTTTGGCGTAGGCAGATATTTCTTCTAGGTCTTCAATGGTGCGGTATACAAAAGCTCCTGAAATCTCATTTCCCTTAATGGGTGGTACGAAGGGAGAGGAACCGGTTGCGAGGACGATCTTATCGTAGGGAACTGTTAAGCCATTTGCAGATGAGACGGTTTTTTGTTCGCGATCAATTGCAACGGCTTTATCACCAATATGAATTTGAATACCGTTTTCTTGATAGAGCCCCGGTTCTACCAGTGATAAATCTGCTGCTGTTTTGCCAGAAAAATAGCCACTGAGGTTAACGCGATCGTAGGCAACACGCGGTTCTTCACAGAAGGTTATCAAGTTCCATTCTTGCGTTGCTCCTTTGGCAATCATCAGTTCTAGGAACTTGTGTCCTACCATGCCGTTGCCAATAACAATTAGATTCTTTTTGGCTGTCATAAACGTTTACAAGCCCTATGCCTCAGTTATCCTCAATAACAACTATTAAAGTTTTCCAGCTTGTTTAGTAAAGTTTGCTACAGAATTTGAATATCGATGCAATATTTGCTCGATATCAATCGGGTTTTTGCATAAGATGTTAAGACTTGAACGGATAGGAGAGAAGGAGAAGCGCTGGTTTGTCATCACTAGACCTCATCAAGTGAGCGATCGCATTTTTCATCTCATCACTATCTATGTTTATGCTTCTGGTGAGGAATTGACAATACAAACTTCGTTGTGCAACGCTACAAAACCTCTTGCCAACGCCCAAGCTGATTTAGCCGTGTTGGAGCAGGAGACAAGAGTAACTCCTGAAAATTCAAGCACTGCTCAATTGCAGCGAAACAAGCAATTGTGGACTAAGCAAAATATCTCCAACTACCGCTTCACAGTGCGCCAGACTTGCTTTTGTTCAATGGAATCAATGCAACCCGTGAATATTGAAGTCCGTAATGGGAAAGTTACTTCAATCGTTCCTGCCATTGATGCACTGTCATTTAATCGGGAGGATTTCACAAACCACGATTCGATCGCAAAGCTATTTGATGTCATAGAAGATGCGATCTGCGCTTCGCAGCAGCGCTTCGCTATCGCGAAGGATGCAGAAGACCTGTTAGTAACTTACCACCCTACCCTCGGCTACCCAACCAAAATTAGTATCAATTACGACCAATGGACGGCAGATGAAGAGATATCTTTCACCGTTGAGAATTTGCAACCGCTCAAATAGGTAAAATGTGTTAGCAAATTTCAACCCCCCCAAGAGCCACACATGGAGAAAGAACTTTTACCAACACTCGATGCCGCTGGTATTCGGTTTGTGCGGATTCTCTGGTGTGACAATGCCAACATCATTCGCGGCAAGGCGGTACATCGGGGAGCGATCGCTGAGTACCTCAAACACGGTGTTGGCATCTCTGCTGCACAGCAAGCGATTCCTGTGATGGTTGATGCCCCAGCACCCGGAAGTGGTTTGGGGCCGGTGGGTGAGGTTCGCTTAGTGCCGGACTGGAATACTTTGACACCGTTACCCTATGCTCCTGGTCATGCTCGCGTGATGGGAGATATGGTGAAAGATGCTTCTCCTTGGAACCTCTGTCCCCGGAACTTTCTCAAAAGGATGGTTGCTGAGGCAAAGCGCGAGGGATTGGAAGTGATTGCCGCTTTTGAGAATGAGTTCTACTTTCTCAAGCAGACAGCGAATGGGATTGTCCCTGCCGATGAGACGGTTTATGCCTCAACTATGGCGATGGATTTGCATCAGCAGGTGATTGATGAGATTGCAGAAGCACTGGTCGAGCAGGGGATGCCAGTGGAGCAATATTATTCAGAGTCGGGGCCAGGTCAGCAGGAAATTTCGATACTCTATACTCATGCCTTAGCAGCGGCAGAGCAGCAAATTGCCTTTCGGGAAACAGTGCGTGCGATCGCACTTCAGCATAACCTAAAAGCTTCATTCTTACCCAAAATCTTCGCTGACAAAGCGGGTAGTGGTTGTCACCTCCACCTGAGTCTCTGGCAGGATGGACAAAACCTGATACCGAATCTCGATGTAGGAGGGGAACTATCAGAAATTGCCCGTCGCTTCATTGCTGGAATCCTCCACCACCTCCCAGCACTCATGGCACTCACCACACCCAGCACCAATTCTTATCGCCGGATTCGTCCACATCATTGGAGTGGTGCGTTTCGCTGTTGGGGAATCGATAATCGAGAGGCGGCGGTGAGAGTGGTGAGTAACCCCGAAGAATCTAGTCCGACTCAGTTTGAACTTAAAACAGTGGATGCTTCTGCGAATCCTTATCTCGCTTTGGGGGCTGTGATTGCGGCGGGACTGGATGGCATCCGGCACTGTCGGGAACTGGGAGAACCTGTGGCAATAGACCCTGGATATATGACAGAAGCGGAGCGAAGTACCAGTAATATCGATCTATTGCCTATCAACTTAGAGCAGTCTATCGCTCAACTGAGCAGCGATCAAGTGCTTCTAGATGCTTTGGGTACAGAACTGGCTCAAGCTTACTTGGCAGTTCGCAAAGCCGAGTGGGAAGCTATGAAAGATTTAGCAATGGAAGAGGAAGTGAAACTTTTATTAGAGCGATATTGATGGAGGGGGATAGGTTGAAGGTTGGAAAGTTGAAAGTTGCAAGGTTGGAAAGTTGAAAGTTGGAGATTCAACCCTCTCCTAAGCTTCAACCTGCTAACCTGCTAACCTTCTCGTCACTTGATTACGACTTCCATCCTACCTCTACGAACCGCATACAGTAGACGATTGATTAAATCTTGCTCAGCTTCGCTGAGGGGATAGGTTAAGAGTGCAGCCACTAAGCTATAGCAGTCTGTAAGAGTTAATTTGCCTTTTTGAGACGCTTGAGTAAATAGCTTAGCGATCGCAGATTCTAGGAGGCGTGTTTCGGACAAATCAGCATTTTTCATAGTACAGCTTCTCACTCTCTACTTCCCAGCCTTCGCGTCAAACTCTTGCTGCTTGTATTCAAGGTATGACAGGCGGCTTGTTTCTCACTTCCCCCAGTGGATTCACCCGACTGGGTAATAGTTTACTACGCCTAATCTGAATACAATTCTGGAAGGATTAACAAATTCTAAAGGTTTGCTCATCGGTCTTTGGGAATAGGAAGCGCTGAACTCTAGGTAGAACTCTTAAGATGGGGAGCGATCGCTTTGGTGAGTTGTCTGCGTGACAAGAGAGGGCGTGAAGTACAGCTATCCCAAAGGGTATCGCACTCCTTCATCTTCTTTCTGCCACCAAGGGTGTCAGTTTTTTATTAGCGTGATAGGTCAGGTTGAGTTTCAAAGCAGTTAATCAATTTCTAGATATTGCGGGGGATGTGTGTAGGGTTCCTACTTCCTCACCTGCTAAGTCTAGATAACTGGTGTTTAAACTGAGAACATTGTGACTGCCTACATAGAAGAGGGAAAGCAGGAAGGATTACAGGAAGGATTACAGGAAGGATTAAAACAAGAAGCACTGAAACTAACAATGCGATTGTTGCGGCGGCGTTTTGGTGAGCTTGAAGCGCGAATAGTTGCTAAAGTTCAGGCGTTATCCACGGAGCGGTTGGAGGAATTAACAGAAGATTTATTAGATTTTGATGAGGTAGAAGATTTAGATGCTTGGTTGGAATATCCGGGATTAGAGAATGACTAAATAAGATTGCCCCTTTGGGGGAGCTTCGCTTTACACGAAGGCTCATGAGCATCTCCAACTGACATTGTAGAGATGCGATCGCGCTGTGGCTAGATGAAGGCTAGATGTATAGGAGCGGATTGAGCATCTGGTAATTAGGCTCAAAGATTTGAGGAAAAATCTCTTTCCTCTGACACTTGACTGGTGCCCACCAACCCTTATTTTCAGACTAATGATAGAATATTTCCTCCACAAGGGTATCTTATAGGAACAGAGTGACTGGAAGAAGACTATGGGAGCTGTTCCAAATCCTTCGCTTGACGCTGGTCTTGACGCCCTGCAACAGGCAAATTACTCAGATGCGATCGCTCACCTCGAAGCTGTCCGCGAGACGGAGTTAGACGAGTCTCTTGTGACTCAAGCTTCACAGGCGCTCGTAACGGCTTACCAAAGAAGTGGTGATGTGGAACGTGCGATCGCCCTTTGCCAACACCTGACTCAGCATCCTGACTCTGAAGTCCGGGTATGGGCAACAAGTACCCTGCTAGACTTAAACGCGACGACCCCAGCCACCCCCCGCGCCTCGGCTTCAGACTCCACAGGATTTGTCCCCTTTAATCCAACTCCATCTCAAACACAAACCCCCCCGCAAAAGACGCCCTCTGCCATTGCCCAACGATTGGCAAATTCCACCAAGCGTCTGTTTTCTAACGCCAAAACTCAGGACACTCCCAAAAGCACCACTCCGACACAAGCAAAGGCAAACAATCGCAGACTTGCAAATGCTGGGATAGCAGGGAATTCTCGCTCCAATTCAGCCACCACAACAGAAAACCCATCCTTACTTCCCGCTTCTTACTCTCCCCCCTCAACTCCGGTACCCTCACTCTTCACTCCGCGTCCAAGATGGCGCAACAGCGGACGCGCCGAAAACTGGAGTCCTCTCAAACCTGTCAAATTGGGACGCCTTTGGTTTGTCGAAGCCGTCACCCTTGTCGCGTTGTTTTGGGTTATGCAGGTCTTCCTGCGCTTCGTAATGCAAACCACCAACGCCATCTTGGTGCAGTTCCCCTTTTTAGCTCCCATCCAACTCTTCTACCGCGACCCAGCTCACGCGATCGCCATTGTTTTAGTCATCCTGCTGATTGCTTCTCCCTGGCTGCTCGATGCGTTATTGAAATCGGTTTATGGACTTGAGAGCCTACCCCTAACACAACTAGCCTCCAACAATCCAGAAGCTGCTCAGGTTGTGCAACGATTTTGCCGCCAACGCAAGATTCCTATCCCTACACTGGGCATTTTACCCACGAATGCTCCAGTGGCACTTACCTATGGCAATCTCCCCCGGACGGCTCGAATTGTCGTGAGTCAGGGCTTATTGACCCAACTGGCGGATAACGAAATTGCTACCCTCTACGCAGGTCAGTTGGGGCATATCCGCCACTGGGATATTATCCTGATGTCTCTGGGTGTGCTAGTTATCCAAATCCCTTACACGATTTATTGGCTAGTCGCTCAGGGAGGAGAGCAGTTTGCCGACTTTGTCGGGCGTAAGCTGCCCTCTTATCAACGATTTCTTCCAGCGCTTATTCTGGCCATTACTGGATTAATCGCCTCTATTAGTTACGGCATCTACTGGTTATTCCGCCTACCGCTTCTCTGGCTTTCCAGGGCGAGAGTATTTTATAGCGATCGCATTGCCGTCGAAACAACCGGCAATCCCAATGGCTTGACCCGCGCTTTACTCAAAATTGCCCTAGGAATTACCGAAGAAATCCAGCACGACCGCAAAACCAGCGGACTTGTAGAAAGCTTCGACCTATTACTACCAGTAGGATATCGACAAGCACTCACAATAGGTAGTTGTTCTCCCCAAACTTCCTTTGAAACCGTCTTACAGTGGGACTGCACCAACCCTTACCGCGACTGGTTACTCATTAGCGCATCCCATCCTTTATTGGGCGAACGTGCCGCCATGCTGGGTCGCAATGCCCAGTTCTGGAAGCTTGACCCTGAACTCCATTTACCTCCCATCGCTCCCCCAGTTCGCACTCCGGGTTCATGGATGTCCAAACTTGTCAATAGTCCTAAAGCATTTCCCTTGCTGCAAAGTGCAGTGTTTTTCGGGCTACTCCTCGGCATTATCCTGAGAGGTATTTTCTGGTCAATAGGACAAATTGGCGATCGACTCAACATTTGGCAGGTTATCTGGATGCACAATGCCAGACCCTTTCTCGACGCTTGCATTCTGGTTGCCTTTAGTCTCAGTCTATTCCTCTGGATTAATCGCTACTTTCCCGACATCAAACCGTCTACTGTAAAAACTGAACCCAATGTAGGAGAGTTTTTCGCTAATCCAGCGATACTCCCCCCGGATAGTGAACCGGTTCAGCTAACCGGTCAACTCTTAGGGCGTCATGGCTTACTCAACTGGCTGGGACAGGACTTAATTTTGCAAACCTCCACAGGTTTGGTAAGACTCCACTTCTCTTCTTTCCTCGGCCCCTTCGGTAATGTGTTACCGAAGTCTATGCGTCCCAGCAATTTAGTAGACCAGCAAGTGACCGTCACCGGCTGGTTTCGCCGGGGTGTAACGCCCTGGCTTGACATTGAAACGCTACGTAGCCAAGGCGGTAAAGTGACACGAGCCCATTATCCCATCTGGCTCACCCTGCTTGCCCTGGTCGCGGCACTCTGGGGAGCTTACCAAATTTGGCAAGTGTAGTCGGATACACCGATGGTTGCCACCCAAACGTAAAGAAATCTTGCAGATATTTGCTGTAGTTGTTACATTTATTTACATAACCATGACATAGACAGCACGGAGCTTTTTAGCTCATCAACTTGGCCTTGAGAAAGGTTGAGGTGTCTCTGTACTAGGTTTTCTCCCTTCAACACAGCAAGTTCTACCAGTCACTACGAATGGCTGGTTTTTTATTAATCCGCTTACCCTCTCCCCCGCCCCGATAAAACGCTTCCACAAATCTAAGCGATGGTACTGAGCAAAGGGTTCTCGGCTCGATTCCAGTCGAGCCGAGTGTGCTGTTTGGGTATTCGTCACAATATTATTAGAATCTCTCAATCCCTTTTGTTAAAGGTATCGAAAAATTAATCAGGTTCAATAGTCTTAAAACTTGGTTGCAAACTTGACATTTTTTAATGAAATGACTGGGTAATTGAAGCCTATACGAAATAATTAAAGGTCTCTTGGCTGACGTTGGAGGGAAATATGGAAAAGCGATCGCAAGAATTCACTAAAAACAATAACCCTTGGGAACAGCCGATGAAGGTTACTCAAAGAGCAGAAGAGACACTGTGGGAAAGTCAGCATTTCATCCAAAGGATGCGAGAGATAACCCCCAGCGTTATCTACATTTATGACCTGAATACTCAACGTAGTCTCTACGTCAATCGCCAGTTTGGCCACATACTGGGCTACACATCCTCAGAAATCGTGCAAAGGGAAGAGGACTGGTTGCCAAATCTTTTGCATCCTGACGACAGGGACACCGTCATCGAACATTTCAATGGCTTTTGGGACACTGGCGATCGTGAAATCGTGACGATTGAGTACCGAATCGGTCACAAGAACGGAGAATGGCGCTGGCTGAGAAGCCAGGAAACAGTTTTGCAGAGAAACTCGGAGGGTTTACCCGCTCAGATTTTGGGAATCGCAGAAGATATTACTGAGTGCAAGCAAATCGAAGAAGCTCTTGTTGAGAGTGACCGACGATTTCGCGCAATTTTTGACCATACCTTTCAATTTACTTGGCTCCTGAAAACGGATGGCACGCTTTTAGAGGCGAACCAAACAGCGTTAGATTTCAGTGGGCAAACACGCTCGGAGGTGGTGAACCATCCGTTTTGGCAAGGGCAGTGGTGGATGAGTTCTCCAACAACCCAGGAGCAGCTCAAACAGGCGATCGCCGCCGCGCGTCAGGGCAAGTTTGTGCGTTATGAGGTGGATATTAGTGGAGCATTTGAGGCTGTAAGAACCCTTGATTTTTCAATCAAGCCGTTCAAAGACGAAACCGGTCAAGTAGTGCTGCTCATTTCTGAAGGGCGTGATATTAGCGATCGCAAGCAAGTGGAAGCCTTGTTGGCAGAACAAAATCATATCCTGGAAATGATTGCTAAGGGGGAACC
The DNA here is from genome assembly GCF_036703385.1 of Allocoleopsis sp. Taxonomy (NCBI): domain Bacteria; kingdom Bacillati; phylum Cyanobacteriota; class Cyanophyceae; order Coleofasciculales; family Coleofasciculaceae; genus Allocoleopsis; species Allocoleopsis sp. The sequence continues at coordinate 10,788 of NZ_DATNPA010000408.1, forward strand.
CCTCTGTGAGGTTCTCAGTACTATCGCTCAGTTAATTGAGAAGCAAATCTCTCAGTGTTGGTGTTCCTTCCTCCTCCTTGACAAAAACGGCGTCAGTTTGAGACATGGAGCCGCCCCCAGCCTGCCAGAGGCTTATAACGAAGCCGTGGATGGAACGACTATCGGCCCCTATACAGGTTCCTGCGGTACCGCTGCCTATTGGGGAGAAGCGGTGATTGTCGATGATATTGAGAGTAGCCCTCTGTGGACAGATTTCCGGGATTTGGCACTTTCCTACGGATTGAGAGCGTGTTGGGCTCGCCCTATCTGTTCCACTCAGGGGAAAGTGTTAGGCACCATTGCCATCTATTACCCAGAACCCCATACCCCCAACCGTTACGAGCAAGAGCTAACAGCCAAGGCGACTCAACTCGCCCGAATTGCGATCGAGCGCTCGTTTGCACAAGAGGAATTGCTCCGTAGTAACGCCATGCTCAAAGCTCAACAAGAAGCGGCGCTAGATGGGATTCTGGTGATGAACGAAAATCGTCAGATTGCTTCCTATAATCAACGTTTTTGCCAGTTATGGCAGATTCCGCCTCAACTTGTCGAATCTGGGGACGAGGGATGGTTGCTCAATGAATTACTCTCCCAACTTGAAGACCCGCAGGAATTTCTGGCTGAAGCCGAGCATCTCTACGCTCATTCTACAGAAACGAGCTACGATGAATTGAATTTTAAGGATGGGCGAATCTTTGAATTTTACTCTGCCCCTGTACTCTCTCCCTCCGGAGGCTACTATGGCAGAATTTGGTACAACCGAGACATCACCGAGCGTAAGCGGGCAGAAGCTGCACTGCGCCAGACTGAAGAGAAATATCGCTTGTTAGTTGAGTCAGCTGGGGACGCGATCATCGCCGTAGATTCAGAAACGGGGATTATCCTAGAGGCCAATCAGATGGCTGAAAAAATTCTAGGACGCTCCAGAGCCGAAATGATTGGTCTGCATCAAGCCGAGATTCAGCCTGCCGAACGGCGCGAAAAATATCAGATTCTTTTCAACAAACACGTTGAGGCAGGCGGTGTCCTTCAAAGCGAGGTGGAACTGTGCCACAAAGACAACACGATTGTGCCTGCGGAGGTGAGTGCGACGGTTGTGGATGTTCAAGGTAAAAAAATTGTTCAGGGAATTTTTCGAGACATTCGCGATCGCAAACAGACCGAAAAAATCCTTAAGCAAGCTAAAGTTGCCGCTGAAGCCGCCAATCGCGCTAAAAGCGAATTTTTAGCGAATATGAGCCATGAACTGCGTACCCCCTTAAATGGCATTTTGGGATACGCCCAAATCCTGAAACGTGAACCCAATCTCATCACGAAGCAACAAGAACAATTGGGCATTATTCAACAATGTGGCGAACATTTGTTAACTCTGCTCAATGACATCTTAGACCTGTCCAAAATCGAAGCCCGGAAAATGGAACTGTATCTCAGTGATTTTCCGTTCTCCCATTTTCTAGGAAGCATTATCGAAATCGTGCGCATTCATGCCGAACAAAAAAACATTTTCTTTCGTTATGAAATGCTTTCCCAACTACCAGCGGTTGTTCGGGGTGACGAAAAACGACTGCGACAAGTCCTGATTAATCTCCTCGGCAATGCGGTGAAATTTACGGACACTGGCGGGGTAACCTTTAAAGTCGGCTATGTAACAGGAGATGGAGACTGGGGGCTGGGGACTGGGGATAAGGGAGATGTTCCCCCAAACTCTTCCGCGTCTTCTGCCCAATTCCCATCTCAAAAAATGCGCTTTCTGATCGAAGACACTGGCATTGGTATGCCATCCGAGCAAATCGAAGAAATCTTTTTACCCTTTCATCAAATCGGTGACCCCACGCGTCAGGCAGAAGGTACAGGCTTAGGATTAGCCATCAGCCAAAAATTAGTACAGTTAATGGGCGGCAAACTTCATGTCGAAAGTCGCTTGGGTCAAGGTAGTGTTTTCTGTTTGGATTTAGAGCTACCAGCCGTGTCAGAAGAGGCAGAAGTTGTTGAGCATCCTCAAGGGAAGGTGATTCGCCTAAAAGAAAAGTACAGGTTACTCGTGGTAGACGATAAATGGGAAAATCGATCAGTTCTGCTTGACCTCCTCTCCCCGTTGGGATTTGAAGTCCAAGAAGCAAGAGACGGTCAAGACGGACTGAATCAGGCGCTTGGGCATCAGCCGGATGTAATCTTGCTCGATATGGTTATGCCTGGAATGGATGGCTTTGAGGTGGTTAAGAGACTACGGGAGTTACCTACTCTCGGTCGGGTTGTTGTGATCGCGATGTCGGCAAGCGCTTTCGACTACGACCAACAGAAGTGTTTAGCAGCCGGTTGTGATGGTTTTATTTCCAAACCCTTACGGGTAGAAAAGCTCTTAGAACAGCTACGCCAACATTTGGGATTGGAATGGGTTTACGAGGAAACGGATGTAGATGCTCCCGCTGTTCAGGGCAGTGCGATTGGTATCAGCGCCGCTTCCCACAAGGTAGCAGGAAGGATACAGGATGAACGGAATGATCCACTTGGCAGCGGGCTTCCTCTGGGAGGTATCTTAGCTTCACATCCCTCTACAGGCTACGGGCAAACGGCGCAAATACTCACAGACACTACGCTTCAATCCTCTATCGTGGCTCCGCCACCCGAAGAACTGACGGCTCTCCATAAACTAGCCATGATGGGCGACATTCGAGGTATCCAGCAGCAAGCCAAGAGGCTTGAACAGTTAGACGAGCAATTTGTGCCCTTTGCCAAACAACTGAGTCAATTAGCTAAAGGCTTTCAAGAAAAACAAATTTTGGAATTTGTTAGAAAGTATATGGCAGAAAATGAATGAGTATCGAATATCCTGACAAAGGTACTATCCTCTGTGTTGATGATAGCCCTACTACTTTAGAAGTGCTGTTTGAGTTTTTGACGGATGCTGCATTCCAAGTCTTAATGGCTCGGGATGGTGAAAGTGCCATCCAGATTGCTCAATCTGAACGTCCAGATTTGATTTTTTTGGATATCATCATGCCCGGAATGGACGGGTTTGAAACCTGCCGCCGATTGAAAGCTCATCAATTCACGCAAGATATTCCAGTCATTTTTATGACCGCGCTATCTCAAACGGCGGTTGTGGTCAAAGGATTTCAACTTGGCGCAGTTGATTTCATCATCAAGCCGACTCAGAAAGAAATTATTCTAGCTCGTGTTACGACTCACCTAACGATTCAGAAGTTGAAGCATAGCCTCCAAGTGCAAAATGCGCGGCTGCAACAGGAAATTCAACAGCGTCAGCAGGTAGAAACGGCGCTGCAAGAGGCTAACCAAGAACTGCACCGCTTGGCAACTTCAGATCCTTTGACGCAGGTGGCGAATCGCCGCCTATTTGATCAATGCTTGAGCAAAGCGTGGAACATCTTGGTGAGGGAGCAGTTGCCTCTGTCGTTGCTGCTGTGTGATGTCGATTTTTTCAAGCTCTACAACGATAGCAAGGGTCATCAAGCGGGAGATGAATGTTTATATCAGATTGCCCAAGCCATGAAACACGCTGTTAAGCGTCCGGCTGATTTGGTGGCTCGTTATGGAGGAGAAGAATTTGCCGTAATTCTACCGAATACGAATGGAGAGGGTGCATTCCGAGTCGCAGAAGAAATACAGTTGTCAGTAAGAACGCTCTGCGTCCCTCATCCCAAATCCCCAATCAGCGAATTCGTAACGCTCAGTGTGGGAATTTCTTGCACCTTGCCTTGGCATAAAGGTGTTCCAGAAGCCCTAATTGCGGCGGCAGACCGGGCACTTTATCAAGCGAAACAGTCGGGGCGCGATCGCGCTGTTATGATTCCCTTGACGAACGCTGATAGTCGAGACGTTTGTACGCGATGAGAGATGCTCAATGGAGAATGGGGAATGGAAAATTGAAAATCGAAAATTAGGCATCGAATAAAACACAACCTTCTTGGGGTTTAACTTTTAAATTGAAATTTAAACGTATTACAAAAAAGCCCAACCAAAATGAGCGATGATAATAACAAAGATGTCATTGTAATTGTTGATGATAAACCGACTAATCTGGGAGTCTTGTTTGACTTTTTGACCGATTCGGGATTCAAAGTTTTAGTGGCTCAAGATGGCGAAAGTGCGATTCAAAAAGTCGAATATGCTCATCCCGATCTGATTTTGTTGGATGTGATGATGCCGGGAATTGATGGGTTTGAAACTTGCCGTCGCCTGAAGGCTAATCCTTCAACCCAAGACATCCCGGTAATCTTTATGACCGCGCTTTCCGAGACGGTGGATAAGGTTAAAGGCTTCAGTCTGGGTGCTGTAGATTATGTTACGAAGCCAGTACAGCAGGAAGAAGTCCGAGCCAGAGTCACCCTGCACCTAACGATTCGGAACCTGCAAAAGAAGCTACAAGAGCAAAATCTACAGCTGCAAAAAGCTGAGGAGAAATATCGCAGTATCTTTGAGAATGCTACAGAAGGAATTTTCCAAGCCACTCCTGAGGGGAGGTACATCACAGCCAATCCGGCTCTGGCAAGAATTTTTGGCTACTTTTCTCCAGAAATACTCATGAATGAGATTACCGATATCGGTAAGCAACTGTATGTTGAACCCATGCGTCGTGATGACTTAGTGACTCTGATGAATCGGGAGGACACATTATCAGATTTTGAGTCTCAAGTCAATCGTCGAGATGGCAGTGTGATTTGGATTTCGGAGAATATCCGCACCGTCAGAGATGCCAAGGGTCAGCTGCTTTATTACGAAGGCAGTGTTACCGACATTACAGAGCGTAAACAGTCTGAGGTTGCCCTACGCCTCGCCCGGAAAAGAGCGGAACTCCTACTGCTCAATATCTTGCCCCAACCCATTGCTGAACGGTTGAAGCGGGGTCAACGCACGCTGGCGGAAAGCTTTGAAGATGTAACGGTTCTGTTTGCTGATTTAGTTGACTTTACAAAGTTCTCGGCTCAAACCTCTCCCACAGAACTGGTTGAACTTCTCAATGTGATTTTCTCAAAGTTTGACCGACTGGCAGAGCAGCATGGGATAGAGAAAATCAAGACAATTGGTGATGCCTATATGGTTGTCGCTGGGTTGCCGATGCCTCGTCGAGATCATGCCAGTGCGATCGCTCAAATGGCATTGGATATGCAAGATGCTATTGCCCAACTCAACCTCGATCTAGATAAATCCTTCCGCCTGAGAATTGGTATCCACTCCGGCCCTGTCGTTGCGGGTGTTATTGGGATTAGAAAATTTAGTTATGACCTCTGGGGTGATACGGTCAACATAGCCTCTCGGATGGAATCTCAAGGTCTACCGGGTTTCATTCAAGTTTCCGCTACTACCTATGAACTCTTACGCGATCGCTATCTATTTGAGGAGCGAAGCCCAATCCAGGTCAAAGGTAAGGGAGAAATGGTTACCTATCTGCTCACTAGCAGAAAGTCGGAAGATTGAATTGGAATTGAGGCTAATGTTATGGGTAGCGTTTGTTTGACTGAATCTCAGGCAAAAACCACTATATGTAGTGTCAGTTTGCATTAAATCTGAACGCAAAATTTAAGCCGAGTCAACGTAATTTTTGGCTGGCTAACCGTCTAAATAACCGAGCCTGAGAGACCTGTGCTACTATCTGGGAAAACATTCTCTTAATCTCGATCACCGATGAGCAAGGTTCTGGTGTTGAACGCCTCCTACGAACCGCTCAACATCACCAACTGGCGACGGGCGGTTGTGTTGTTGATCAAAGGGAAAGCGGAGCAGGTTGAACACAACGGTAAATACGTCTATTCACAATTCCCTCTCCCTACAGTTATCCGGCTGCGACATTACGTCCAGGTTCCTTACAAAGAAATTCCTCTGACTCGCCGAAATATCCTCCACCGAGACGGACACTCTTGTCAATACTGCGGTTATACCGGTGATGAACTTACGCTAGATCATGTGATTCCTCGTTCTCGCCACGGAGGAGATACTTGGGAAAACATTGTTACAGCCTGTGTGCGTTGTAATGTCAAAAAAGGCAGCCGCACGCCCAAAGAAGCCAATATGACATTGCGGAATCAGCCTCGTAGACCTTATAGCAGCTTGCACTTTGAAGTGGCGAAACATGTGAAGGGTGGATTGCATCAAGAGTGGCGAAAGTATGTGATCGGCATTTAATACTCTGTCCTGAAGCAGAGTTATAGAATATTTAAAAAGTCTACCAACAGAGTCATGGTCGGAAAACACGACTACTAGATAAGATTGGGCTTACTGGTTATTTTGCAAAAATAAAAGAGGGTGGCTCACCAGTTGAACAGCTAACCGCTCCCATAAAGTTACGATGGAGGGTGCGCTGGCAAGAACCCTGCTTACCTTACTACAAGCCAACATGCCATCGAACTCGCTCACGTCTGTTAATGATTCACTCCAATCCGCTACGCCTTCAGATGCGATCGCTGTTGAACCGCAACAGCCGTCAACCTCTCTGAAAAAAGATAGTAGCAACATCAGTAATTCTCCTGAGAGACGGTGGCAGGAATCCTCACCGGAAGAGAAGGTAACCCAGTTGCGACAGACGCTGGAGCGTCACACAAGAGAACGCCAGCTCGTTGTCATCCAAGATTTCCCAGACCCCGATGCTCTTTCCAGTGCTTGGGCGTACCAACTGATTGCTCAACAGCACAATATCCAATGCGATATTGTATACGCAGGCACTCTTTCCCACCAAGAAAACATTGCATTAGTTAAGCTAACCAATCTACCCGCAAAGCGCTGGGGTATCCAGACATTGAAGGATTGGGATTTATCGGTGTATCACGGTTATGTGCTCATTGATAATCAGGGAACAACCAGCCAACTGATGCCTCTAGTCAAGCAGACAGGGCTTCCACTGATCGCACTGATTGACCATCACAGAACTCAGGGTGACCTAGAAGCCGAGTTTATCGATATTCGTCCTCAGACACGAGCGACGGCAACGATTTTAACCCAGTACCTTCAGGCTGGACTCCTGAAACTAGACAGCAGCATCAGCGAACATGTCAAGTGTGCTACAGCCTTAATGCATGGTCTGCGATCAGATACTAATCGACTAATGCAGGCACAGGAAGAAGATTTTATGGCGGCTGGATATTTGAGTCGGTTCTATGACCCCCAACTGCTGAATGCGGTTCTCCAAACCGCGCGATCGCGCCGCGTCATGGATGTGATTGAGCGATCACTGAAAAATCGGTTAGTACAGAATAACTTTTCCATTGCCGGTGTTGGCTACCTCCGTTACGATGACCGGGACGCTATCCCCCAGGCGGCTGACTTCCTAGTCACCGAAGAAAACGTTCACACGGCTGTCGTTTACGGCATTGTTCATGACGAAGACGAAGAAGTAGAAGTCGTGATTGGTTCTTTGAGAACCAACAAACTGACCCTTGACCCCGATGAGTTCATCAAAGAAGCCTTTGGTCAAGATAGTAATGGACGATTCTTTGGTGGTGGACGCATGATGGCAGGTGGGTTTGAAATTCCCATCGGGTTTTTAGGCAGCTTTAATGATAATGCTGAATACGCCAAGATGAAGTGGGAAGTGTTTGATATCCAAATCAAGCAAAAACTTCTGCGTCTGGTTAATCCCAAAGACAAACTGATCAATACAGACTAAGGGATCTAGAATTTTGGATGATAACTTGTATAATCAAATACCTTTATGGAACTGTATTTGATTCGCCACGGCATCGCAGCTCTAAGGGAGAATTACGCCAAGGATAAAGAACGTCCGCTGACCGACAAGGGGCGTCAGAAAACGGCTAAAGTAGCCAAACAACTCCATGAGCGGGGTCTACG
>NZ_DATNPA010000409.1:0-5216 GCF_036703385.1 Allocoleopsis sp.
GAGGGTTGAGAGAAGGCTATAATGCTGTTCACGAAGGCATTATTTCTCAACTAGACATAGGGTATATAACCCTTCTCAAAACTTTTTCAACAAGCGATCGCTCACCAGCCTCCTAACAGTCAAATCAGCGATCGCACTATCGTCCAGATAGTGCGATTCAGTCAATTCTATTGTTGACAAAAAATCGATTTCCTGAGATATTTGGTTTATAGTGGAAAAATAGGTTCGCCTATAATATGTCACTTCAACTCATATCATAGGACTAAGCGAGTCGTCATAGATTTTTCCCAGGCAACTCTTTTGGAGTCAGGGCTTCAGCCCTGGCCTTAGAGCGATTGAAGGCACATGAGCTTACTAAGCGATCGCACTTGAAGCGTAGAACTCATCAACAGACAAATAGACTCTTTATTGAGGTTCAATTTATTGGTAAGGCGAGGGTTTTTGGTGGGGATAGTGTAGGAAGGTTAGGCAATCTCTTCCGGCGCTTGCATCTATAGTGTATGGAAAGGAGAAGTAGGTTGAAAGGTGCGATCGCATATTTGAATCCCAGACTGGCCAATTTTATATTGAAAAAAGTCAAATTCACATTGGCAGTACCTTATGATTACGCTTCTGTTGAAGGAAAGTGAGCAGTAATAGATACTTCTCAAGAGTGAGTTAATCTCACGATAAGTCGCTATAGTTCTCTATGAAGAAATAGATTTTTAGGCACAAAATTCTTATCTGATGCCAAGCTCAACCACAACAAGTATAAAAAACTTTACTTGAGATGAACCTATTAGAATTCGCTCCCAAGATAGAGGAATGGTTATTGCGTGTGGCTCACCTGTTGCAAAACACGGATAGCGCATCGGCAGCGACCAGTGGAGCGTCTCAATTACCTGAGCAGCAAAACTTGCTCATCGAGGCTTCCCAGGAACTTCAGATTGCAATGGAAGAACTGCATGTTGCCCAAACCGAGTTGCTGCAACAGAACCAAGAGTTAATGGTGATTCGCGAGGCTGTGGAAGCAGAACGCCTGCGCTATCAGGAACTGTTTGAATTCGCTCCTGATGGTTATCTAGTTACGGATGTGAATGGAACGATTCAAGAAGCCAACCGTGCTGCCGCCATGATGCTCAATATTGAGTCGCGATTTCTGGTGGGCAAGCCGCTGAGCGTCTTTATTACTCAGCCAGAGCGCCAGCGTTTTTATGCTCTCCTGATTCAGTTGGGTCACATAGACCGCATACAGGAGTGGGAAGTCCGCCTAGAGCCACGCAAAGGTACTCCCTTGGATGCAGCTTTGAGTGTCACCGCTGTCCGCGACAAGGAAGGCAAACGGATTGCGCTACGCTGGTTGCTGCATGACATCACCGATCGCAAGCGGGCGGAGGAGCAACGAAGGCTACTCGCCTATGAGCAAGCTGCTCGGGAAGCAGCTGAGGCTCACGGAAAACGCTCTACCTTCCTAGCTGAGGCTAGCCGTGTGTTGGCTTCCTCTCTCGACTACCAAACGACCCTAGCAAGGGTAGCCCAATTAGCCGTGCCGACCCTAGCGGATTGGTGCTTCATTGACCTCATCGAAAACAATTTGGCAGGCTGCGGTGAGCCAGTCGTGGCGACATCCGAGCCAGTGAACGAAGCGCTGTTACGGCAACTGAGGCGGCGCTATCCGCTGCCTTTCAATGCTGATGCTGAAACAGCGAGGGTTTTACAGACGGGTGAGCCAGAACTGGTGACAGACATTCCCGATTCATTCCTCCTGTCAGTGGCACGGGATGAGGAACATCTGAGTTTGCTACGCCAGTTCAATGCTAAGTCTTACATGGTGGTGCCGCTCACCGCTCGTAAACGCAAGCTGGGCACGATGACATTCGTTTCCTCACAGCCAGAATGTCGCTACAGTAGGGTAGACCTGATGATAGCGGTCGAACTGGCTCAACGGTGTGCGATCGCGATTGACAATGCACGGCTCTACCAAGAGGCTCAGGAAGCAAACCGGATTAAGGACGAGTTCCTCGCCATAGTTTCCCATGAACTCCGCACACCGCTCAATGCCATCCTGGGCTGGGTGAATATACTCCGTAACCGGAAAGTCAATGAGTCGCTCACCACTAGGGCATTAGAAACCATCGAGCGCAATGCTAAGTCCCAGACAAAACTCATTGAAGATATTCTGGATATCTCGCGCATCATCCGGGGCAGCATCCGTTTGAATACCCATCCTGTTCACATAGCGTCATTAATTCATGCCGTGATTGAGAACGTGCGTCCAACTGCTGAACTCAAAGCGATTCAAATTGAGTCTAGCTTTGACCCCTCAGTGAGTCTAGTGATGGGTGATCAGGAACGCTTGCAACAAATCGTCTGGAATCTGCTTTCTAATGCGGTTAAGTTCACGCCTGAAGGGGGATGTGTTGAAGTTCGGCTGGAGCAGGTAAACTCAACCGCTCAAATTGCCGTAAAGGACACAGGTAAGGGGATTAATCCTGCCTTTCTTCCTCTCGTATTTGATCGCTTCCGCCAAGCGGATAGCACAACGACAAGGACACATGGCGGACTCGGACTGGGTTTAGCGATCGTGCGTCAATTGGTAGAAATGCACAACGGGATGGTTTATGCCGCGAGTGAGGGGGAAGGTAAGGGAGCAACATTTATAGTACAGCTGCCTGTGATCGAGGCCGTTCAGGAGGAGGCAACCGAGGAGAACGCATCGGGAGATAAGGCTCCAACCCTTGAGGGCTTACGGGTGTTGGTGGTGGATGACAGTGCCGATACCCTGGATTTGATCGCCTTTATTCTCGAACAGTACAAGGCGCAGGTAACGACAGCCACATCTGTGGATGAAGCCCTCCATGCGATCGCACAAGTGAAACCCGATGTCATAATCAGCGACATTGGTATGCCAGAGCAGGATGGTTATTCGCTGATTCGCCAAGTCAGAACGCTTGAAGGCGATGGGGGAAAGCAGATTCCTGCCGTTGCCCTAACAGCATTCGCTGGAGAGGAAGACCGTACTCTGATTCTCAACTCTGGCTTCCAGATGCACATCCCTAAGCCTGTTGAACCCACTGAGTTAGTGGCGATCGTTGCTAACATGATGGGACGAGACCCAACTATAGATTGGAACTAAAACCCCTGTGATGCAGTACATCGAAAAGCTCATAGATGTGGTAGGTTACCAAAACTGACTTTGCCACACCCGATCATCCTAGCGAATACTGGTAACAGGGTTAACCGCAAGGGCGATCGCATGTTGCAAGCACAGCAAGTATTACAAGAGCGCTATCAACTGCAACAACAATTAGGACGCACTTACATTTATTTTAACCATAATTTTTTGAATTCGAGAGGCAGACATTGAGCTTCAATTATGGTAGATAAAAGTTAAATATTAGGAAAAAAGCTCAAATATAAAAACTGGTAAGTGTTGAAATAGTGCTAAACATCGAGAAGCTCAGTAAGTCTTTCGGCAAACGACAAGTTCTGCAAAATTTGACCTTACATATCCAACCTGGGGAGATTTATGGATTGCTAGGGCCAAATGGGGCTGGTAAAACGACAACGATTAATATTCTCTGTAATTTGCTCACCGCTGATAGTGGGTCGCTCAAAATTAACAATCAGCCCATTTCAGAAGTAACCAAACCACTCATTGGTGTCGCCCCCCAAGAGAATTTACTGTATAAAACCCTCAGCTGTGAGGAAAACTTGAATTTCTATGCTCGGATTTATGGCTTAAAGGCTCAGCAACGCAAGCAACAAGTGCAGGCAAGTCTTAAAGCGGTTAACCTGGCAGACAGAGCAAAAAGCCCTGTAGAAACGTTGAGTGGGGGAATGCAGCGACGGTTAAATATCGCTGTAGCCTTGGTGCATCAGCCCAAGTTAGTCATTTTGGATGAACCCACTACTGGCTTAGATATTGAGGCGCGTTATGAGATTTGGGACTTGATTCGGCGTCTGAAAAATCAGGGAATTACGATTCTGCTCACCACTCACTTATTAGATGAAGCAGAACGTCTTTGTCAAAAAATAGGAATTCTTAAAGGGGGACGAATTATCGCGGAGGGGAGTTTGGAGGAGTTGCGACAACGGATTCCGGCGCAAGAGATTGTAGTGGTACAGACAACCGAAGAGGAAAGAGCGATCGCACGAGCTAAAGAACTTGGCTTCACCCACCGCCGTTATGGCAATGACCTCGCATTCTGGCTACCCCAACAGCTAGAACTACAAGAAATTATCGCTTGCTTCCAGGGCATTTCCCTCGACTCCATTTCTCGTCAGCCGGTGCGATTGGAGCATATTTATGTGGAAGTGACCCAACAAAGTTAGAGAACACGTCAGGTTATGATGCGTCTTCAATGCCCATCACTGAGTCCTCTAACGCCCGTTCAACCTCACCTAATTCTTTTTGAGTGATGAAGTCCAGTTCCCTCGGTTCGTCCGAATTTGCACTTCTCTCGTATTCATCAACCACTTCATTAATGGCCTCTTTATTCAGCACTGGGTCGCTGGAAACATCTGCCACTTCTTGGTTTTGGGGTTTTGATTTATCCTGGCTCATCATTCCACTCATCCGGGCGTTTTTAGGGTTGTCTCAGCATCACTCAAACTCAACAGAACGACATCTATCTGAAGGTGGCTACTGGGTTGAGATTATCCACAAGGGGTACCTCTACGGGATTTATCTGGGTGGGTGTGATACCAAATCCGGCTCTATCACCTCTTTATATCTTTAATTTCCTCCTCTTGTCTTCTCAGAGTCCTCTGTGCCTCTGTGGTTGGTTCTCAAAAAAGAGTATTCACCCTGGAGTCGGTATCATAATCCGTTCTCGCCAGCGTGACCGAGGGAGAGAGGGGCGAGGAAAGCAGCGCATTCATCAGAGTGGCTGTGAGCGATTACCAGCAACTCCTGGTATGTCAGGATTTTGTGTAGGTTTACAATGAGTTGGATGACTCGCCTTTCATCCAGCCTTTGATTCGGTACGTTATGCTTACATTTTTATTAGAAGTCGGTACAGAAGAATTACCCGCAGATTTTGTTGATAGTGCGATCGCGCAGTGGGAGTCGCGCATTCCCCAGTCTCTGGGCGAGCAATTTCTCACCACTGAGGCGATTGAGTTCTACGGAACACCCCGACGCTTAGGTGTACTGATTAAAGGTCTACTACAGCAGCAACCCGATCGCGAAGAAGAAGTGAAAGGGCCACCTGCCAAGGCTGCGTTTAAGGATG
>NZ_DATNPA010000410.1:0-6456 GCF_036703385.1 Allocoleopsis sp.
CAAAATCCAAAATCTAAAATCTAAAATCTCATACAGCTATCTATTACCGACTGGGGAAGTAGCGTTACAGTCCTGGCAGACTCCTTGGCATCAAGGGAATCGTACCTTTAAATGGAAAATTGGTGTGGCGGCGATCGCACAGGAAGTTAAACTCTTTCACCAACTCATTCAATCGCTACCGTCGTCTGCTAAGTTGCGCTTGGATGCAAATGGGGGACTCACTGAACAAGAAGCGCATCAGTGGTTGAAGGCGGCGGATGAAGCGGGAAGGGTTGAGTTTCTGGAACAACCGCTACCTCCTGAACAATTTGATGCGATGTTGGAGATGAGTACTCAATATTCGACACCGATCGCCTTAGATGAATCTGTTGCAACGATTAACCAAATGGAAGAGTGTTATCAGCGAGGATGGCGAGGGGTGTTTGTGATTAAAGCGGCGATCGCAGGTTCTCCCAAACGCCTGCGGCAATTCTGCCAACAGCATCAAATCGATGCCGTGTTTTCCTCGGTTTTGGAAAGTGCGATCGCACGACAAGCCGCCCTCCAACTCGCGGCTGAACTCTCCAACCCCAATCGTGCGGTTGGTTTTGGGGTAAATCACTGGTTCAATGAAGAGGAGGACACTGAGCTGAAGCATCTATGGAAGAATCCTTAACGTATTTGCAACAACGTGCTAATCACGATTGGCTCATGGGGTATGACAGTAAGCAATTTCACATCCTCACTGAACAATTCTTCCAGCAATTAACTCAATTCTCTCAGGGAAGAATCCGACCAAAAATTATCATAGCCGAACAAAATCCCCAAAGATTTCTTGCTGCGTTTCTCGCTGCGGTTGCTGCCGAATGTCCGATTTTTTTGTGCAATCCCAATTGGGTACAACAGGAATGGCAGTTCGTATTGGAAACCGTACAACCTGATTTAATTTTTGGGCAAGGAGTAAATTTACCCAATACCCAATACCCAATACCCAATACCCAATACCCAATACCCAACCACATCATGATTCCCACCGGAGGTTCTTCCGGTAACATCCGCTTCGCCATCCATACCTGGGAAACATTGATGGCATCAGTACGTGGGTTTCACAATTATTTTGGCGGTCAGTCCGTTAACTCGTTTTGTGTCTTACCGTTATATCATGTCAGCGGTTTGATGCAATTTATGCGTTCCTTTACCACTGGGGGACGGCTCATCATTCAATCGTTCAAACAGGTGGAAGCGGGTGAAAATTTTAATATCAATCCCGGCGAATTTTTCATCTCCTTAGTTCCAACCCAACTACAACGTTGCCTACAAAATACCCAACTAACGCATTGGTTATCCCGTTTTCAAACCGTTCTTTTAGGAGGTGCGCCTGCTTGGGATTCACTGTTAGAACAAGCGAGGTGTAACAACATTCGGTTAGCCCCCACCTATGGGATGACGGAAACTGCCTCCCAAGTCGTTACCCTCAAACCTGAAGATTTTCTGGCGGGTAACAATAGTTGCGGTCAAATTCTTCCCCATGCCAAAGTCACGATTCGCAGTTCTACGGGTGAACTATTAGGAACTAACCAAACTGGGATGATTACAATCCAAGCCAATTCCCTGGCGTTAGGTTACTATCCCTCAATTAGGAATGAGAGTGAAACAACCCCAATCCCCCATCTAAAATCCGATGACTTAGGATTTTTTGATGATCGGGGTTACTTAAATGTTGTCGGACGTAGCAGCCGTAAAATTATTACGGGCGGAGAAAATGTCTACCCGGCTGAAGTGGAAGCCGCGATTCAAGCCACACAATTGGTACGCGATGTTTGCGTAACAGGTATCGCCGATCGATATTGGGGTCAAGTGGTAACGGCTATTTATGTTCCCCAATCAGAAACGGTTTCTCCAACATTGTTGCAAGCCGTACTTAAAGATAAATTGAGTAAGTATAAGCAACCTAAACATTGGGTTCCGGTTGCTAGCTTGCCTCGCAATGCTCAAGGGAAAGTGGATTACGAGAAGCTAAAAACCTTAGTTATGACATGCTTAGAAACCCCAAACTCACCATTACAGCGATCACGGTGAAACTACGGCTTAATTAGATACCGCTCAGCTCGACGATATCTAAAAATGCGTATGAATTGCTTGAGCGGTGGGTAAAGCAGCATGATGACTAACGGTAAACTCATTCCTGCTCCTGCAAAGCTGAGAAATAGATGTAAAAATCCCAGCCTAAACCCGATGCCCAAGCTCATGCCTAATGCTGCTGTTAAAATCGAAAGACTCATAGCAAATATGCTAGGAAATTTCCGTTTGCGCTGCTGCTTAACCACATTGGCGGCTAGAGCGGCAACCAACAACCCAACAAAAATCCCCACCGAATAGCCGACAAGACCGACCTCAATAGCTCCAATCCCACAGAAAAGCGCAAATGCCATCCCAATTGATAAGGTTATCAACGAGGTACTGAAAAATAACTCTGTTGCTGAAACCATCAGCGCCCAACCATTCACACATCCCAGTGCCAACCCTACACTCAAAAATCCCCAACCCAGTAGACTAAACTCACCAATCGCCCAAGCTTGCAACCATCCTCCAAGCGCTGCGATCGCAAACAAAAGTAAGAAAGAAAGATAGGGCAGTTGATGGGTTTCCAGCGCGGCGGTCTGAACGTGAACCGTGAGGGTATGAGTTTTGGGCAAAGCATTGCTGTGCAAGACAATCCGGCGCTTATAGACTTGATTACTCCTTAGTTTGCTGGTATCAAGGGTGATTTTGCACTCCACTTGATTACCCTCAAACTTCGCTGGATCAAAGGAAATCCACGCATGAGAAGTTGGACGACTCAGTGGGTCGTGAGGATGGAGGGCAACTTTCCAGATTCCTTTGAGTACCGTGTCGGGAATAGGATTACTCACTGCGATCGCTTGAGTGAGTTTTTCACCCAAGTGAGTGGCTTTGAATTCAAGACTGGGTAAGTTAATTTTCAGGTTTGGTAAGCGCGTGACTTCAATAGCCTTGAGCGCGTCTAATGCTGCGATCGCATTGGGATATCGCTCTTGGCGATTGGGCTGCACCATTGTATCAAGCCAGTTAATAAAGCCCAGGCTGAGCCATGTCGGAACTAAATGTTGGAATTTAATTCGATCTTGTTTATCAATTAAGCGATGAATTTCACTAGATGGAGTGTGAGTCAGCCAGCAAATTAACGTTACACCCAGATAATAGAGGTCAGTTGGGGGTGTGGGTTGGCGATGCAACAACTGTTCAGGCGCTTGAAAACCGCATGTCCCTACCTTACCGTTCAACCCTACTTTCCTTCGCTCTGTAGCTAACCCTCCATTAATCAGGCTTACATTCAATTGGTTGTCTAATAATACATTTTCTGGTTTGATATTGCCATGAATGACGCTAAAACTAGAATTGTGTAGATATACTAAAATTTCTAGTATTGATACAGCAATCTGCTTGATTTCTTGGGCTGTGAACTCGTGTGAAACATCTAAAGATTGGGCGTCTTTATATTCCTGTACTAAGTAGAAGCTATCGGTTGTTTTAAAAAGATCGAGATAACGGGGAATTCCGGGATGACTCAACCTTTTTAGCTCGTTAATTTTTTTCTGGTAGAATTCCAAATCCGACGGATTGATGCCCGATTGAGAGAAGATAAATCGAGTAATGAAAACAGGCTTTCCAGTTGCGTTATCCTTTGCTAGGTAGAAGACTTGACCGCGCTCAGTATTGCCTTCTAGTTCTCGGATTACCTGATAGGGGCAATCGCGGCTATCTTGATGAGGATGATTGGAAGAGGAGGATGAGTTGCTCATAATTATTAAGTTGCATTCAGTATTTCTACTGTTTCTCGCTCGCAAGACAACAACTCCCTAACCCCTACCCATTAACGGGGTTAAGAAAAATCCTATATATAGCAGCCAAAGTGAGAAATAGTGTTACTCCTTAAGTTGCCCACTTAAGCCCCAAAAGTTATCATGCTCCCCGTAAAATTACGGTTATTCCAGCCTTCGCTACTAGAGATGAATACCGGGATTATGCCTAATACCAAGCTGTTCATGAGCGATCGCTCATGAAGGCTACAGGAAACACCCGTAGCTAGAATTACCTAGCCATAAGGGTTTCAATAAGTATTTCTTAGAAGTTGCTCTCAAACATACCCTCTCTCTCTTCTCTTACCTCAGAGTCCTCTGTGCCTCTGTGGTTTGCTTCTAAGAGTACAACCACTCTACAATCTCATCCGGCAGCTGAAGCTTATTCCGAGTCGTTGGCTCAATGCAAACATGCCGAGTCATTGCCTTGGCTAATAGCTGCTCTGATGACGCCGCCACAATTTCATAGGTAATCTCAAACTTATTCTCATTCAGCCGCTGAGGCGTTAACCGAATCACAATGGCATCACCGCAAACCATCGGGCGCAAGAAATCTACGCTGGCATGAATGATGGGAATTACCACAGCTGGATTACTAAAAAAGGATAGCAGCTCAATGCCCGATGCCGCTAAGGAGTATTCGTAGGCTTCATGGCAAATGGATAGGACGTTGGCGAAGTAGACGACGCCAGCCGCATCTGTATCTGAGAAGCGAATTGTGCGGTGATAAGTGAATGACAAAGCTAAAAGGCAATGAATTCTTAGTACATGAATTATACTAGACCTTCTGCAAAAAACAATATTGTGGTACTGCCTACCTGAAAGGCACTATTTCTTCCAAGGAAACTTAGTACCCATCTCCGTCATGGCGGAGAAGATGAGATAGAGGATGAGTACACCTACACCGACGAAAAAAAGAACGAGGTCGTTGTCCATTGTGATAGGGGAAAATAGTTCGTACCAATTAATAATCGGCAAAAATTCAATCACATTTGACTTTACCAAGGACTGCCAATCATTGTGAAGGCTGACCAGTAATAAGGATGCTTCAGTGTTTGATTCCCAAGCTGTTCTAGTGTAGATGGCAAGGGAATCTCTATATCCGGAGTTATCAGCTTCCCTCCTTCCAAACGTACTTCTCCCTTGAGCATTGCCAGTTGCGCTTGCCTGAGTGCCTCAGACTTGATGGGAGCGGTTTTCAAATCGTCATAAAACGTCGTCATTAACCCTAGTGTCCCTTGGTCGCTGACATACCACAGACTCGCCAAAGATGACTTGACTCCTGCCAGTACCGATAATCCAGCAAAACCCAATTCTGACTCCTCATCACCCAAAGCAGTACGACAGGCACTGAGTACCAATAGCTCTACGGGGGGCTTATTCCAACCGAGTTGCCGCAGTTGGTTAAGCCGCAGCTGGGTATCCGATAGCTGGATGTAGGAGTTGCTAGGCTTTCCCGGACGGAATTCACCGTGAGTGGCGAGGTGAATAATCCCAAACGGTTGTTTCTCTCGTTGAAGCTTGAGATTTTGCAGGGTGAAAGCGTCGTTAAGGAAGGACTTGCCCCGCCACAGCTTTCCAGCAATGGTTGATAGTTCCACGGGTACTGCGGGTAAAGCATTCAGTTCAGTAAATTTTTCTGCCCCCATTGCTAGAACTTGGGAGTTCTTGATGTCCTTATAGCGAGTGTTGGTGAGGCTGAGACTGGGCATTAGACCAACACTATAGCGCTCGATAATGAACTCTTTCCCATCGTTGAGCGCTGCTATCGGTATCGCTCTTAGCCCAGTATCCATCAGGAAGGCGAGGTTTTGAACGCCTCTTGCTTGTAAATCTGCCTCCAAGGGCGCGACGATCCACTTGTAAAGTTGCTGGGATGAAGCCAAGTACCCAAGGCGGTTTCTCCAATCAGTCGCTTTACTGCGGAATTCTTGAGCGATTTTCAGCACTTGCTCACGCCTTGCCCCTGATATCCGTCTGCGAAGGGGTGGTTCTTTGGCTGTAACTAGCAGCAATTCCAACTCGTCGCTCTTGCGATCGCTGTAATCTGAAGTCTGAGGGACAAAATTGACATAGATCAGCGCTGGTTTTACACCTGTATCCTGCTCGATATTGGCAAGAACCTGGCAGGGGTCGCCTTGAGATTGGCTATCAGCATCAGAACCCAGGTAATCTTCAACTTGACGGGTGAACTCTCCATCCAAGAACGAAGCACCTGAACTAATACAACCCGGTCTGCCGCCTATCACGGATAGAGGAGTGGGGGGAGTTTCTTGAGGGGGTCGTTCTAATGGAGTGGGTGTAGGTGTAGGTGTGGGTGTAGGTGTAGGTGTAGGTGTAGGCGTGGATGTAGGAGTAACGTTAATGCCGATTGAGCGGGGTACTGAAACCGAAACGACATCACTCGCCCTCAGGGTCAAGGCATCACTAATCGAACCTGTAAAACCGGGGGGTGGAGTATAAACCAACACATCAGTTAGAGCTACACTGTCTCCTGAACTTAGAGGAACATTGTTTCTCGTCAGCGTTCCAGTGGTAATGGCATCAATAAATACTGTCCTAGTATCGTTATTCGTATCATCCACACCTGCATTTAAGT
>NZ_DATNPA010000411.1:0-6445 GCF_036703385.1 Allocoleopsis sp.
CACTATGGCATTTCACTTACCACTCATAGCTGGTGTCACATCTGTTGCAGCCGCCGGAACATTTCTAATCGAAAAATCTCAAGGAAAATCCAACGAAGAAGCGTTCAAAAGCAGTGGAAAAGTAGTTGTAATTGGATTGAAAGTGGCTACTCTGGCTTTCAGAAGCAACCAAAGACAAGCGGCAAATGATGCAGCTAGAAACATACCGATTCAGGCGGCTACAGATGTCAGTGGATATTATCGTGCCAATGGAACCTATGTTCAACCGCACCACCGTTCTTGGCCTGATGGAAATATTTTTAATAACTTTTCTACGGAGAGCAATGTGAATCCTTATACAGGGAAACTAGGTACTCACAAGCCATGATGTATTTTTAGAAGCTGTGTACAGCTATAGGGTAAGCAATGCCCACCTATTCTGAATAATGATGTAGGGGCGAAGCATTGGGACGATTAATTTTGTGACTCAACCAAGATTTTTATATCCGAATGCTTCGCCCTTCCACAAACTACGCAGGGCGAAGCATTCGTGAAGAAAAATCCGGGATTGATTCATACATCTCGGCACGAATGCTTCGCCCCTACAAAATTTTTATCTCGGAAGAGAGCCGTAGAGGAGAGACAATGACTACCAATCCTTATATCGGTTCTTCACTTGACGATCTTCTTGAAAAAGACGGGATTCTTGAGGAGGTCGATGCAATTGCAATCAAACGTGTTCTTGCTTGGCAAGTTTCTCAATTAATGCAAGAGAAAGGACTCACGAAAACAGCAATGGCTCAAGAGATGAACACAAGTCGTGCATCTCTCGATAGGTTGCTCGACCCAGAAAATACATCGGTAGCGCTAAACACTATGATGAATGCTGCTAAAGCTGTTGGTAAAAGGTTGCGTATTGAGTTGATGTGAAATACCCCAACTTCAGCTCGCGCAAGTTGGGGCTTCCGACAAAAGAAACGCTAAGACAGCTCAATCTGGCTATCGTCACCAATCATGAACCGCAACGCCTTGGGTCGCCGTGGCGCGATTTTCAGATGCGCCCGTTGCCCTAGCACACTGTCTACAATCCGCTGGTGAATGCCTTCTACCTTGGCTCCCTGCAAAATTACACTATGCTCAAGGTCAGCTTCAATTAGAGTGACTTGGTCGGCTATGCTGCTGTAGGGCCCAACAAAGCAATTTTCTAGGTAGCAGTCAGTTCCAATGGTTACGGGACCGCGAATCGTACAATTTTTCACCCGCGACCCTTGACCAATTTGTACCCGTCCAATCACCTGACTTTGCTCATCCACTTCACCCTGGATGGCGGAGTTGAGACAGGTATCGAGAATAATTCGGTTGGCTTCTAGCAGGTCATCTTTTTTCCCGGTGTCCAACCACCAGCCTTTCAGTTGCTAGGCTTCTACTTTCTTTTGCTGGTCAATTAGGTATTGAATCGCATCTGTAATTTCTAGTTCACCACGGGCAGAGGGTTTAATCCCGGCGATCGCGTCGTGGATGACTGGGGAAAACATGTAAATTCCCACCAGTGCCAGATTAGAAGGAGGGTCTTTAGGTTTTTCGATCAGTTGTAACACTCGCCCCTCTTCATCCACTTTCGCTACACCGAAAGCACTGGGATTGCTAACCGGGCAGAGTAGGGTTAAAGCATCTAGGCTCTTTGCGTCAAACTTCTCCAAGAACAAGCTGAGTTCGCTTTGTACGAGGTTATCGCCCAGGTACATGACAAATGGAGAATCCCCAAGGAAAGGCTGGGCGATTTTAACCGCGTGAGCCAGACCTGCGGGTTGTTCTTGAAGGATATAAGTAATCTTGGCTCCAAAGCGTTCGCCATCTCCGGTTTTGGCTTTTACCTCGCCTCCGGTTTCCGGGCTGATGATAATGCCAATATCGGTAATTCCGGCCTCGACAATGGCTTCAATTCCGTACCAAAGGATAGGTTTGTTGGCTACGGGAACCAGTTGCTTTGCGCCAGTATACGTAAGGGGTCGCAGACGTGTGCCTTTACCGCCCGACAGAATAAGTGCTTTCATGTTTGTAAGAGTAAAATTCTTCAAGCATTTGTCTTAGTCCCTGTCGCCAATGGGGAGGATGGCTTCCCAAAACGGCTGAAATCTTCTTGCCAGAAAGCACCGAATAAGCCGGACGCGTTGCAGGCGTAGGATATTCTGCCGTTGTGATGGGTACGAGGCGCTGTACTTTCAACGGAAAACCAAGAGGTTTGGCTTCCTCGAAGATAGCAACGGCGAAGTCGTACCAACTGGCAACGCCACTATTGGTATAGTGATAAGTCCCCATGGGAACAGATGGCTGCTCAAGTTCTTGGCTCGTTTGAGTCAGCAGTGTGGTTTCTGAGCAGCGGCACGCCAGTGCGTGTATCGCTTGAGCCAAATCCGCCGCCCAAGTAGGAGACCCTAGTTGATCGGCGACTACACGAACCTCTTCGCGTTCGGCGAAGAGCCTCAGCATAGTTTTTACGAAGTTAACCTGACCAAAGGTGCCATAAACCCAAGCGGTTCTCAGAATCAGGTGACGCGCACATTTGTCGCGAATTCCTTCCTCTCCTTCCAACTTGGTTCGTCCGTAGACACCCAGCGGGTTAGGGGTATCGTCCTCCATATAAGGAGTATTTTTCCGACCATCAAAGACGTAATCTGTGGAAACGTGAATGAGGGTGGCTCCAAGCCGTTGGGCTTCCTCCGCCATGATAGTGGGCGCGATCGCATTGATCGCGTTTGCCAGTTCCGGTTCCGACTCAGCTTTGTCAACAGCCGTGTAAGCCGCCGCATTGACAATGAAGTCAGGCTTAGCCTCAACAAGACGCTGACGAACGCTGCTGGCTTGAGACAAATCCATTGTCTCGCGCCCCACTCCAATGACTTCCCCCAAGGGAGCGAGGGTGCGTTGTAGTTCTTGTCCCAGTTGTCCTGTGCTACCTGTAAGTAAAATCCGGGTCATGGAAATACCTCGGCTTCCTTAAAGGGCAGACCCGCTTGGTCTTTGGCGGATACAATGGGGGCGTCTGTAAGAGGCCACGCGATCGCTATGTCGGGGTCATTCCAAACCACACACCGCTCATGTTGAGGCGCATAATAATCAGTGGTTTTATACAGGACTTCAGCAATTTCTGAGAGTACACAAAATCCGTGAGCAAATCCCTCTGGTATCCAGAGTTGTTGCTTGTTCTCTGCACTGAGTAGGCTGCCAACCCATTGACCGAAGGTTGGAGAGCTTTTTCTCAGATCCACCACTACATCAAATATCGCCCCAGCGACTACACGGACTAACTTCCCTTGGGGTTGTTGAATCTGATAGTGTAAGCCTCGCAGAACGTTTTGAGTAGAACGCGAATGATTGTCTTGAACGAAACGAACGTCTACTCCAGTTTTCTCTTGGAACGCTTTCTCGTTGTGACTTTCGTAGAAGAAACCACGTTGGTCTTCAAAGACTCGGGGTTCAATAATCAGAACGTCAGAAATTTTAGTCGGGATAATATTCATTAAGCACTCTCATTGCCCACCCCGCCAACCAGAATTTGGAATTTTTCGGGTTAGCGATCAAGTCATTATATTCGATCAATCAAGCGCTTGCCTGCTGTCTTTTTGTTCGACAATCAGGCAGAGAGATGTTGTTAACGTAGAGGAATGTTGAATTCGCTCTTTTATGCCAAACACTATCTTAGCAATCGTGAAAGTGATGGCAAGTGTTACGTAGACGCTTGTCTTAGGTCAGCGGTTGTTTACGTCCTTGTTTCGTTAGAGGTGACAGGTATCTATCCCGAAATCGATAAATTATTACAGTCGCTATTCCCACGCAATTTTTCATGCTTACGTGAGGTAGCAATGGCGGAATTTATAATCAGGAAACAGCGAACCAAGGCTTGCTCAATTCAGTTAAAAATTAGGCTGAATTCTAAGCCGTAAATTGTTTAAGGTTAACTTACTTTTAGATGGAAAATCCCATCCAAATGGGTCGCCAAATTTTGAGAAAATTTAATTTTTCCCAGAACTTTGTTCGGACTTTTTGGAATTGATAATTTTGGCGGGAATGCCTACAGCTGTTGCTCCTACGGGAACGTCTGTGAGTACTACGGCATTGGCTCCGATGCTTGCGTCATCGCCAATAGTAATGTTACCAAAGAGTTTGGCTCCGGCTCCTACGTTGACACGCTTACCCAATTTGGGGGCATCGAAGGCACGATCCAGATAACGATTTCCCATCGTCACTCCTTGGCGGATAATACAATCGTCGCCGATTACACAATCCCCATGAATTACAATACAACTCTGGTGTTCAATCACCACACGGCGACCGAGTTGAGCACTGTAAGGCAATTCAATCCCATAAGTGTTACGAATTTTGCGAAATAACGCGCGATAGAGAATGCTGAAAGGAGCCCGAAGAATTAAGGATTTAATCTTCATTCTCCAGACTCCAAAGCGATAAACGGCTACCGCCCGAAATCCTGGTTTAGTCCAATCCCGTCCATGAGCAATCCAGTCCTCTTTGATCTGTTGCCAGAGTCCCAAGTTTGGGGTTTCTGATTCATTCACACTGGATAGGATGTCAGGTTGTGTAACCATAATCTCCTCTACGGGGAAGCATGTTTTCTTGAAGAAAATTGAGAGGGTGAGCTCATCGTAGCTCAGTCTTGAATAATTGGGAGGGCTATGTGGCAGTTAACTCAACTGCCGTTTGAGGAACACGCTGTTACGGAGAAAATCACCCAAGATATTGGGGGGGTCTTGATCGGGTTTACCCTGAACTACTCGGCGAATCCTCCACAACGTAAAACCCACTGTCCAGGCTGCATCAGCGAGAGCAGTGTACAGCCAACCATGGTTTTTGAGAAAGTACCGTCGCCGAGAATCAAACCAGTATTGGGGGAGACGCTTCGGCGGGCGCTTGGTATCAGTTACTCCTGAGCTTTGCCCGACTAGGTGGACAACATGGCTTTGCGGGACATACCAGCAGCTCCATCCAGCTTTTTTGGCTTGCAGGCAAAAGTCCATTTCTTCGTAGTACATGAAGTAACCTTCATCTATTAAGCCAGCTGTCTCCAATACCTCGCGGCGAATGATCATACTCGCCCCTGCGACCCAATCAGTAGGACAAACTTCGTCCGAAATGGGAGGCGCAATGACCCAGTTGTTCAATAACTTCGTGACGAGGCCAAGACGCAAGCCCAAATCTAGCTCACTGAAGGCTGTATGAAAGCGAAAAGCAGAGTGCTGTGGAGTGCCATCCGGGTCTTCCAAACGGCTACCAGCAATTCCCGCTTCCGGGTGTTCATCCATGAACTCCACCAGTACTTTTAAAGCATTGGGGCGCACAATGGTGTCAGGATTAAGCAACAGAACGTAGGTGGGTGGATTGGGTGACGAGAGTGCAGGGCGAATTGGCGCGTTGTTCCCGTAGGCAAAGCCGCCATTGCGTTCTAAAGGCTGGAACGTTGCCCAATCTCCCCACCCCTGGCTTTCAATTGCAGCTTGAATTTTTTCACCGGAGCCATCACCAGATGCGTTATCCGTAACAACTACGCGGGTTCCTGGGAGCGATCGCACTTCACTATCCAAGGAACGCAAGCAGTCAATGGTTAGACCAGCCGTTCGGTAGTTAACGATAACGACAAGTAAACGGGTTGGGCTATCTAGCTGAGTATCGTCAGACATAGATTATTCTCTCTGGCAGTTTTAGATGTTGTGAGATATGAGATGGTTTCAACAGCCACAGATTAGTCAGGCTGGAGTTTTTCTCGATTCCGCTACAGACTATGGGACAACGGACAAGATGGTCAGTTCGAGTGGTAGAGCAGCTTAATTCCTGAAGAGAAAAATCTTTACGAGATTTCACTCGTATCAACCTTACAAAAATTAATTATCTTCTTGCAATACTTTTTGATCGAGTAGGTCTAAGATTTCAGGGAATCTGGTGAAGTCGAATTTACGAGCGAACAGTTTGGGAGAGCTAGCTAGTCTCTCCAAGTCACTTTTCTCAAATACTCGAGGCCGAGTTGGGTTAGGATTATGCCAATCTATATAGAACAAATTATCATTAACAACCCTGTCTTTTAAAGGAGAATTCAAAATTAGGGTTTGGAAGAACATTTCATCGGGGCCATCAACGTATTTAAAGAAGTTAACATAAGAGGGATTTTTGTTGATAAAATCATAGATGTATTCAACACAGTCTCTTGGAAAACACCAATAAGCAGACCCTCGATAGGGTGTAAATCCTTCAGGAAACTGACGCTTAATGGGTAAGAAAGGAACTGTTTTATCCCAAAAGAATGACACAAAACGATACCAAGTTTTATCAAAGTTACGATAGCGGTTGTGAGAACTCAAATTGAGAACACCTGGAAAGACAAACCGCATTTTCCATAACCGCACATGCCAGTAGTTGATATTGTCATTTCCTCTATTAGGCCAAAGACCGTCAGTGA
>NZ_DATNPA010000412.1:0-4722 GCF_036703385.1 Allocoleopsis sp.
CATCCGGACACAGCTATTGCAAAAGCTAAAGTACACATAGATCGGGAGCTGGCAATTTTTCAAATCAGAGGCGCTGTCGGATGGGTTTGAGATCATCACTTCATACTGCGCTTGTCGATTCGCAAGTCAGCTCTAAAAATACCTAAAATACAGGAATTGTAGGGAATTAGATGCTGTTAGGCTGATCGCCCCTGAAAAACCCAATGTCTGAGCCGCAACTTCAATGGCAAGTCTCGCCACCCACTGAAATCCCCCAATGGTTTCTAGACGCTATCAAACCCCATATCCTGACCAAAGCTCTGGCAGCTTCACAGGGGCGTCATGCTGCCCAATTATTATGGAAACGGGGAATCCGTGATGCCGAACAATTGCCGGGTTTCTTGAACCCAGATTGTTACCAACCCGCAAGTCCCTTTGAATTTGGACAGGAAATGCAGTGGGCGGTGGAACGCTTACAACAGGCTTGCAAAACGGGTGAAATGGTGGCGATCTGGGGAGACTTTGACGCGGATGGCATCACCTCAACAGCTGTTCTTTGGGAAGGTTTAGGACAGTTTCTCCCCCAAGAATGGCAGCTAATTTACTATATTCCCAATCGCCTCACCGAATCTCACGGGCTCAATTGTCAGGGAATTGACGCGTTGCAAAAACAGGGCTGTCAATTAATCGTAACCTGCGATACAGGTAGCACAAACTTAAAGGAAATTGACTATGCCCAAACGCTAGGAATTGATGTTATTGTTACCGACCATCACACCTTGCCATCAGAGCGTCCTCCTGTCAAAGCAATTATCAACCCTCGCTATTTACCCCCTGAGCATCCACTCTTCCATCTTTCCGGTGTTGCCGTGGCCTATAAGTTAGTAGAAGGTCTCTATCAAACCTTACCAGATGTTCCCCAACAGCCGTTAGAGAGCTTGTTAGATTTGGTGGCAATTGGTTTAATTGCCGATCTAGTGCAACTGAGTGGAGATTGCCGCTACCTGGCACAGCGAGGAATTGAACGCCTGCAACAGCAATTGAAAATTCGGACTCGTCCCGGTGTGGCTCGTTTATTGGAATTGTGCCAAAGAAATGGCGATCGCCCCACAGATATTTCCTTCGGACTGGGGCCCCGAATTAACGCCGTCAGCCGCATTCAGGGGGATGCTTCCTTTTGTGTGGAATTACTCACTAGCACCGATGAAAAGCGCTGTGAACAACTGGCGATCGAGACGGAATTAGCAAATACTCGCCGCAAATCTTTGCAAAAAGATGTTACCCAGCAAGTTAAAGCCAAACTGGAGCAACTTGACCTCTCAACAACCAGTGTAATTGTCCTAGAAGATTCTCAATGGCCTGCTGGTGTCTTAGGTTTAGTAGCAGGGCAAGTCGCTCAAGAATACGGACGCCCAACTATCTTGTTGAGTACAGAAGGTGCTTCTGACTATACCTTAGAAAAGGACGAGCAGGATGCTGAAGTTATAGAGTCTAAATCACAACCTAACAATCCAAAATCCAAAATCCAAAATCCAAAATTGGCACGGGGTTCTGCACGCTCTGTGAATAATATTGACCTTTACCAGTTGGTGAAGTCACAAGAACACCTCCTGCATCGGTTCGGCGGTCATCCATTTGCCGCAGGATTAAGCCTACCCGTTGAAAATCTACCTCTGTTTACCGAAGCGATTAATCAGCAGTTACGGCAACAAGTATCTACTTCAGGTGCCTCGCTCACTCCCGTACTAGAAGCTGACATTATTGTAACCATAGCGGAGTTGGGGAAAGAACTATTTTATGAACTCAAACTACTCGAACCTTGCGGAATGGGAAATCCGGTACCGAAACTGTTAATTCAGAACTGTTGGTTTGAGGAAGTGAGAAACTATAACACCCAGGACTTCAAAGGACGAAAAGTACAATTCATCAAAACTGAATTTGAAATTTGGGACGACTCTTGCCATATCGGCTTTCCTGGCATCTGGTGGGGACACTACAGGGATGAAGTCCCCAAAGGGAGATGTGATGCGATTGTTGAACTGGACTACAACAATTACAAAAAACGCCCCGAAGTGCGATTACTGGCGGTGCGCTCATGCGTTGATATGTCTTCTTTCAATATCCCTACCCAGTTGAATTGGATTTTAGACTGGCGGGGTGAAGAGTTGCAGGTTGAAAAGTTGAAAGTTGACAGTTGGGAAGACAATATTCAGCCATCAAATCTTCAACCATCGAACCTTCAACCTCCAACCTTCAACCTCCAACCTTCAACCTCCAACCTTCAACCTTCAAACCTTCAACCATCGAACCTTCAACCTTTAAATCCCCTTACCGTTAGCGAGTGTCCAACAAGTTGGGATGAATTGCAAGTATGGTTACGACGTGCGATCGCATCTGAGCGAAAATTAGCCCTCGCTTATCCACCTCCCAGTCAACTATCACCGAGTGACATCTGGAAACAGCTCGTGGGAATTGCTAAATTTCTCAGCCGCACGGGACAAACGGCTACTCTGGCACAACTGCAAGACAAGCTGGATTTGAGCGATCGCATTCTCCATTTGGGTCTTAACTCAATATCACACATTGGTTTTAATGTCAAACATGTGGATTGGGCGATCGCGATTAGCGGACAAGCCTCGCTAGAGGTAACTGACTCTGCTGCCAATGAAGCCATCCAGAACTTTCTCGCAGCCGTTGAAGAAGAACAGTTCCTGCGTCAGTATTTTTATCAAGTTCCCCTATCCACCATTCAATCCCAAGCTTGGCAAATTAACCTGAATGAGCGGCTGTTGACATAACAAACTTTTGAAGCCAATTTCAAGACTTGCTTGCACCAGCCAAAGCCTTCTCTAAATCCGATAACTTCACGTCACCGGAAAAGGCTTCGCCATTGATCACGAAGAAGGGAGTGCCTGAAAGCCCCAACGTCTGGGCTAACTGAATATCCTCCTCAATCGCCCTAT
Organism: Allocoleopsis sp.; assembly: GCF_036703385.1. Classification (NCBI taxonomy): domain Bacteria; kingdom Bacillati; phylum Cyanobacteriota; class Cyanophyceae; order Coleofasciculales; family Coleofasciculaceae; genus Allocoleopsis; species Allocoleopsis sp. Next base: position 2,943 of record NZ_DATNPA010000412.1, read on the forward strand.
CGGCATTCGCTTTATCTTGCTCAAACTTCTCCAAATCCAGATTCAGGCTTTTGGCAGTAGCCAGATACAAGTCCTTGCCCAATTTGTCTTGCTGGGAAAATAGAGCATCCTCGTACTCCCAAAATTTCCCTTGCTGAAATGCTGCCCAAGCCGCTTTAGCCGCAGGCATGGCTTCAGGATGAATGGGAGTAAGAGGGAAATGTTTATACACTAAGGTAACTTCATCCGCATGTTGGCTCATAAACTCTTGGACGGTTTTATGAGCCTGGGCACAGTAGGGACATTGAAAGTCTGAAAATTCTAATAGCACGACGTTTAAATCCGTTGCGCCCGTAGTGGGAGAGTCGCGAATCACAACTTTAGGATTCGTTTCTAGTGCTTGCACGAAAGCCTGCCGTATCTGTTGCAGCTGCCCTTGTTGTTGCTGTTGGTAGACTTGAACAGATTGCACAATGACTTCTGGGTGTTCGCGGATGAGCTGCAAAATTTGTTCAGGGTGATTGCGAATAACCTGCAAGACTTGTTCTTCGACAAGAGGACTAACTTGGCTGGCGGCTTGTGCAGGGAGTGACCAGGTTAGCAGTACTAGGCACGAGAGCAGCAAACCGGCTAGTGCTAAGGCTCTCTTAGCCAAGCGTCGGAGACTGATTAAGGTATTTGCCAACAGTTGCGATCTATACATAAATTACCCTGTAATTGGCTGACACCATCCAATGTACTTGCCAGATTTGATAACTGCACTCCCCACGGTATCAAGGTAGGCACAAGACCTACCCCTACCAACCCATCAATTTTGGAAAACGTAGGGGCACCCCTTGTGGGTGTCCTCCCCATATCGAAAGGGATAGGCACAAGACCTACCCCTACCAGGACATCAATATTTGGATTTGGTAGAATGTAGGGGCACCCCTTGTGGGTATGCTCCCCATATCTACAAATTAATCGGATTTTGAGAATCTTCTACCCAACGCAGCGGATTTTCAGCAATGTATTGCCGAACGGCGTTTAATCCATATTCATCACGAATGATGCGCTCGTAGTAATTGCGTAACCATAATTTACCTGGAAACGGTGTCCAATTCTGTTGCTTAACACCGATCATATATTGGTGGGTTGTAATTGATTTGAATGCACCCATAATTTCCCCCAAGGTTTGGGCATGGGCATCCGTAGGGGTACCCCTTGTGGGTACCCTCACCGTTGCGCATAACCCCGCAGGAGATGGTTCGGGGATGGCGTGATCCGAAGGAATCCGGTTAGGGTTATCGCTGTCGGTAATTACGATGATTCCATGTACATGGTTTGGCATCACCACGAATGCATCCATCGCCAATTGGGGAAAACGATGGGGTAATTGTTGCCAAACGGTTTCTACCATTTGCCCTGCTACATTCAGATTCATCGTGCGATCAACAATCTCACCGAACAAATACAGGCGGTGTTGGGTGCAAATGGTGACGAAGTACGCACCTGCCTGGGAATAGTTGTATCCTGGCAATCGGATAGAGCGGCGGTGGTGAATATTGGGGTTGTAATTCACGGTAGATTTTTAGATTGTGAAATTTGATTGATTACACACACGTTAGGACAGGCACAAGACCCGCCCCTACGATTTGTGGTATTGATGGGATTGCGATCGCTCCTAAGAAACACATTCAGCCACAGGGGATTGAGCGACCAAATCAAAGCCTAATAAGTGAGCTTTTTTCTTGAGGTTGTTAAGTAGGCGCTCTTGATATCTTTGCTCGTAGTAGTCCACTCCTGGGTCAGTGTAAGCTCC
>NZ_DATNPA010000413.1:0-4696 GCF_036703385.1 Allocoleopsis sp.
GGAGGTGATACCCAAACAAAAATTAACTGCGTGTATCGTTTCAGTTTTCACAGGGTTAGGCGATCGCCTGTCAATTGCAAGGCCATGCGATCGCCTTTCCTACCTAATCAAAGTAGGACTAATTTTAGTATGAAACATTCCGAATGGATTCGCCTGAAAGCAGAAGGTGACAAAATTGTCATGGTTCTTAGAGCTGAGGGTTACCAGTGCCGTAAGCAGACTCGGCGTCTTTCGTGGAATCTGTGCAAAGCCAGTATCTCTTATAATCTGACTTGGCTAGCAGCACCGATGAGTGAGTGGAGCTTGCTTCCTCCTGATGCCACCTCAGAGCGAGAACAGCTTTTGTCTCACATTCGCTCGATTGTTGAGACTTACAGAGGAGGTGGTCGTCTCATTCAACCGGATGAGAAAGTAGGGTCATTGGTTGATTCTACTTCTAATTCGAGCGATCGCTTCTGGCTTCAAGAGCATTATCCTTGGGTTATTGTCCGACTGCTACCCAACGCTCAGCGCTATGTCGTTGCACGCTTCTACCTTCGCAGTGAAGCAGAAAATCATCAACGACTGCTCAATCGATTTATGCCGACTGCCGAGTTTGAGGTGGTTTTTGACGCTCCATCAGCGGTAGCGGCAGATAGGCAAAGCGAAATTCCTGTCTAATCTTACTTTTCACGGGATGTGGAAAACCTCTCTCCTACAAGGAAAGAGGCTTTGAAATTAGCGCCCTTCCCTTGAAGGGAACCGGAGATGAGAGAGAGAACAAATCTTATACGAAGTTGCGTTCAAAGAGCTAACTTTCTCTCCCCCCGCTTCCCCCGATCCCCCAGCTCCCTCAGCTTTCCAATCACTACGATTGAACGCAACTCGGTATTACTCCCTCTCCGAAACGGAGAGGGATGGGGAGGGGTTCTTCGTATGTTTCCAAGAAGTCTAATAACCGTATAGGGCACGATAAAGATCGTGCCCCTACGCCGAAACATTATCTATCAGTTTGGTCGTTGGACAATCTTTTCCAAAACCCGCCGCTTGCCTTTGGGATCGAAGCCAATCAATCGTACATACTCGCCACTGTGCTCAGCGAGGAGTTCTGCCAAGTCGATGATTATTTGCGATGCCTCATCTCCCTGGAATGAGGTACCACTTTGCCACGCATTATTCCGGACTCGACGATCGTTGGCATGTTCGATACTTAGGCGATACCCTTGAGCCAAAAGCTCACGAATTTGCTCCTGAGTTTCTAAATCCAATGGCCCATCCGGCACGGGTTTGCTTGGTGTTCTGGAACTGTTGAATCCATTGGAACCATTGGCGCTGATTGGCTGATTGACTAACTCATTGTGGGTATCTGTGTGTGAGTTTTCCGGTTGTCTGTTAGTTGGACGAGATATATCTTGAGGCTGTTGATTTTTCTGCTGTGAAGATAGGGCTTGATTGTACTCCCTAACAAGTCCCATGTTTTCTACCTGCTTCTGCTCACCCCTCAAGAGGTTGCCAAATTCAATTAAACGAGACAGGCTAAAATTTGGTTTGGGAAACGTTGGTGGTTCTTCAGCACTATTCACGATACGGGAGGAGACGCGCTCAAACCCAATTTTCTGTATGAATTGCAAGATTTGTTCATCGTAAATACGCGATCGCAACGCACTAAAGAAGTCGATGGGTTGACCCGGAAAGGCATCAACGAGCTGTTCAATCTGCTGGCGAGGTAGCCCATCTTCCGAAAAGATACCGCTCACAATGCCAATTCTGTCTTCGCGATCGGGTTCCCAGTAAAATTTCTCCATCCGACCATCTCGGATTAAGGGCGCATACAGGGTAGAAAAATCATTTCCTGTAACTAGAATTGGCACGCGATGCAGTGGTGTGGAATCGTAACTGCCAGGAAGTTGTACATCAGTGGGGTTATCGGCAATATTCATCAATGTGCCGTTCACCAACTGAGTATTGACCGTATATTGAGTGCCTTGGTCGAAGCGCCCTGCACCTGCATCTAAGTCGTTGATCATCAGGACAGCCATTTTGCCGCGCACCCGAATCAGTTCAGCCGCTTCTCGATAGCGTAGGCGGATTAAACGTGCTGGATCACCTGCATCGGGGCTTTCTAATTCACCCGCCGACATATGGATAGCTTCAACCCCCATGCGCTCAAAGACTAACTCGCATTGAAAGGATTTTCCCTCTCCTTTACGCCCATGAATGCCGAGAATTAAAGGAACGCGAACGCCTGGGAGATCGAGATAATTTTTGGTGATGTGAACGGCAAGTTTGTTTAAAAAGCGGGGAGAAATGTAGTAGCTCATCGGTCTATTTTCTGCGGCTGAGTTTGGTAGTGCGAGGAAGCGCGATCGCGCAGATGCCTATTGTTAAGATTCTATAACAAAAACTCAGCCTGATGGAGCCACCCGTTTGCTTGAGTAAGCAACAGGCTCTTGAGGCGAGGGCAACGATTACAGTTGGCCTGCTACTCAGCCGAAGAGCGGTTCATCAACAATTACTGATTTTTATACCTGAGTTGCCGCTTCAACCGTCTGCTCGATAATTGGACTAATGCCCTGTACCACTAAAACGGAACAAGGAGCATGATGGACAACATAACTACTGACACTTCCCAAGACAATCTCTGCAAGACCTCGGTGACCTCGACGACCAACCACGATTAAATCTGCGTCCCAAGCTGTAGCCAGTTCTCGAATTCGACTTGTTGCATCTCCTATCTTCAAATCCCATTCGCTGGGAACACCCTGTTCAGTTGCTTTCTGGCAGTAGTCCGCAAGGTATTGACGGGCTTGCTTACTTTCGTCATCTAATACTTTTTGCATCTCGGCAGCATAGTTGATTAGCTCTCTACCAAACATATCGGCATAAGAGCCAACACCCTGAGTCTCGAAAGGTAGACAGTGAAACAGCATCAGAGCTGCTTCTTCCTTTTTAGCTACCTCTAGAGCTTGTTCAAACACAATTTCTGACTGACTTGAGCGGTCAAGCGCTACCAAGATTTTCCTGTATCTCACAGCTCCCTCCTGGACAAATTCCTGTGAACCAGATTGAGATTATTTAATCTTTAACGTGGTTCGGCATCCTTCCCTACTTACCTCATGGCAGTTTTGTTGGAATACTGCTGGCTCTGGAATCAAAATGCTATGAGTTTCACTCTTACGATTGTTGTAATACTCTTAATTAATGGATGCTTCTACCTATGATGTTATCCTGATATGTTCTTGCCAAAAGCTAATCTTTGTAATACTTCGTCTTAGCTTCGTTACGCCTTAAGATATCGCAATATCTATGTCTTGGAATAGAGAAAAAACGTAAGCGACCGCTCTTCTAGAAGGAATACGCGATCGCTCTTAGGTAATAAATCTTATACTTTATCCCATAGTTCTCTCTCGTACGAACTTCTCTAACCGATCCATCCCCTTCTCAATCGATGCCATATCGGTCGCGTAGGAAAGGCGAATACAGTCATCTGCACCAAACGCAATGCCAGGAATTACCGCAACTTGCTGAGAACTTAGCAGCGCGTCACAGAATTCGAGAGATTTCATCCCCGTTTTACTGATATCGGGAAACATATAAAACGCCCCATCTGGCTTTGGACACATGAGTCCGGGAATGGCATTCAGGCGGTCTAACATCACCTGCCGCCGTTTGGCAAAGGCTTCGCACATCTCTTGTACACAGTCTTGAGAGCTTTCCAGAGCTGCGATCGCGCCATACTGAGCAAAGGTACAGACATTGGAAGTGCTGTGACTTTGAATTGTTGTCACGGCTTTAATCAGTTCCACTGGGCCTGCTAGGTACCCCAAACGCCAACCCGTCATCGAATAAGCTTTGGCAAACCCATTGCTAATGATGGTGCGCTCAAAAATTTCTGGCCCTAGTGCACCAATACTCAGATGTTCTGCACCGTCGTAAAGAATCTTTTCATAAATCTCGTCTGAAACTACTAAGATGTCTTTCTCGACCACAATCTCTGCCAACGCTTTAATCTCGGCTGGTGTGTAAACCATACCGGTAGGATTCGAGGGAGAGTTGAGGACAAATAGCTTGGTTTTGGGGGTTATGGCTGAGCGTAGCTGGTCAGGTGTGATTTTATAGCCTGTTGAGGCATCTGTATCAACAATCACAGGGGTTCCTTCCGCCAGCTTTACCATTTCTGGATAGGACAGCCAGTAGGGCGCAGGGATAATCACTTCATCCCCGGCCTCAATCAGCGCCAGCATCAAATTAAATAGGGAATGCTTACCACCATTGGTAACAATGACATTCTCTGCGTTATAACAAAGACCGTTGTCATCTCTCAGCTTACGTGCGATCGCTTCTCGTAATTTTGGCTCCCCAGCGGCTGGGCCATATTTGGTTTTACCGTCCTGTAGAGCTTTCTCGGCGGCGGCTTTGATATGCGCCGGGGTGTCAAAGTCTGGTTCCCCAGCACTGAAACTACAGACATCTATACCCTCTCCTTTCATGGCTTTTGCTTTCGCGGAAATGGCCAGAGTGAGGGAGGGAGGGACTTGACCGACTCGTGATGCCAGCTTCATGCTCATTACACCCAACAACTAACTGAAGAATTAAGGTATAGGATTTCGTTTACACGTTTCCTAGTTTCCCAGAGTAACTTGCGATCGGGCTGTAAATTGGCTTTTTTTTTAGTTTTCCAGCTGTGCTGTGCGATCGATTGATGTTGGGTTATGTT
>NZ_DATNPA010000414.1:0-6889 GCF_036703385.1 Allocoleopsis sp.
TGTCGAGATAGGTAGATACTTGCGTATTTTCCCCCTCGCAGTACCGGACGTGCAACTTTCAAAGCATCCGGCTCCTGGTCTTTAGCCTGTACTCCACCTCCATCGGATAACTAGAGCAGTTTTTCAGGTAGTATTCAGGCATTGCCTTAAATTCTCCTTGGATTTGACCTATAAGCTCTCCTGGGCTTACGCTTACGAACCGTATTTCTACGTCTCGTATCCAACTTTTCCCCCAGGCTCATTACCCTTCAAGCTTTCCAGGCTAAAGGTACCCTTCCCCACGTCTGCCCCCTTTCGGGTGGGTATGTACCCTATCCGTCAGGTTATTTATTCCCTTTGCCTTTCGGCATAACGGCATTCGCTTTTTGGGGAAGTCCCATCTCCCTACGTATTCATTGGGATTGCTCCCTCTTTACTCATGGTTTGTTTTGCCACAAGAGCGTATGGAGGTTAATTCGTTCCACACGATTGAGATGCGACTGACTTAGGTTCCCTTTATACGCCGGAGGTTATATGGTGTCCTATAATCCAAGATGTTAAGCCTTGAACTACATTTGGCAACCGAGTAAACGGCGGTTGCTTCAAAACCTCAAAAACTGCCAAAGCAGCCTTAAGTAACGACGCCTCATCAAGGGTTCGCTTGTGCTAACCATATCAGTCTTACCCTAGCCCCCATGAAGTGGGGTACACTTTACCCTCTAGCTTTGAAACCCCTAGATTGCTCCAGACGCTCCTTCGGGCGGGTACTGGCTTGGACACTAGCCAGGAGTCCTTCTTAGGGGACTCACTCTTTCGTGCGACATCGAATCGCACTTAACATTCTTAATTATAGAGGCTCGGTTGTTTTGTCTTAATTTGAGGAACTTAGCAGGAGTATTGTTAAAAGCAATCATAGGTATTGATTCAAGGGCTGGCTTTGTGGCGATCGCGCAGACAACCCTGGTCAATGCCACACCTCGCTTCAATCTACGACAAGCCATGTCAAGCTGATACGCTAGATAACGTAACGGGACGATTAAGAAGTGATCAACAACTTCTGCGGCGCTGCACTAGGGGCAAGGGTGCGATCGCTGATTGAGTTCTCGCATAAATAGGCAACAGATGACTGCCGAAGTTTTAAGAATCTGAGAGCGCTCACTGTAGCGCTCGGCTGTCGTCACCGTCTCAGTGGCAGGGTGCGATCGCTCCAAGAAAAGGCGTCAGCTCTTGCGGCGCAACGAATATCCTTCGCCTAGATTGTACAGGACTTCTCGCTTAGGTAGGAAAGTGGTTCATCTGTGCGATAATTTTTTTAACATACATTTTAAGATTTGCGTCCTGATTGTAACTGTGAGCGATGAGCGAGCAAGCCAAAGAGCAAACCCTTGCTGAGACAGCGCCAAGTCGTTATGAATGCCGCTCTTGCGGCTACGTCTATGAGCCAAGTAAGGGAGATAGTAATCATAATGTTCCTCCAGGGACGCCTTTTGAAGAGTTGCCCACTGACTGGCGTTGCCCCGTCTGCGGTGTTCGGACTGCTCAGTTTGAGAATATTGGTTCGAGTGGCGCTCCTTCTGGGTTTCAAGAGAACCTGAATTATGGATTGGGTGTCAACCGTTTGACCCCAGGACAAAAAAACCTGTTAATTTTTGGGGCTTTGGCTGTAGCCTTTTTGTTCTTTCTCAGTCTCTACGGTTTGGGCTAATCTCGGCACAGTTGACCCAGAAGTCTAGGGGACTGGGGACTGGGGGAGCAATGACTTTGGGCTTTTAACTTTTGACTTTTGCCTGACCAATGACCAGTTCTGGAGTTTATGAGCGATTTGATGAATAAGCTGAAACAAATTGTAATATTATTAGTACTTGCCTTCTTTTGTGTCAGCTGTAGTAAAGTTCCATCCGTAAGTTATAATCCTTGGCAGCTTGTGTCCACATCGACGGAATCGACCTTACAGGACGTTGGTTTTACAGGTGACCTGAATCATGGATGGGCTGTAGGGAGTAATGCCACTCTTTTAGAAACAAAAGATGGCGGTAAAACCTGGCAAGAAAAAGGTCTGGAGCTGGGAGAGACAAACTATCGCTTCACATCTGTTAGCTTTGTCGGTGACGAAGGCTGGATTGTGGGGGAACCCTCAATCCTACTGCATACAACCGACAGCGGGGCCTCTTGGTCTCGCATACCCTTGAGCGAAAAGTTACCCGGTTTGCCTAATACCATCTTGGCTCTGGGTCCCCAATCCGCCGAAATGACGACCACGGTCGGAGCGATTTATCAAACAAAAGATAGCGGTCAGACTTGGAAAGCCATGGTGGAAGAAGCCGTGGGTGTTGTCCGGAACATTTCCCGATCAGAAGATGGCAAATACATTGCTGTTTCCGCTAGAGGGAACTTCTTCTCGACTTGGGAACCCGGTCAAAATGCTTGGGTACAGCATAACCGCAATAGTTCCAGGCGTCTTCAAAGTATGGGATACGGAAAAGATGGGCGTCTTTGGTTACTGGCGCGGGGAGGCCAAGTGCAGTTTAGTCGCCCTGAAGACCCAGAAACCTGGGATGAGTCTCAAAATCCAGAATTTTCAACCAGCTGGGGATTCCTCGACCTAGCCTACCGTACACCTGAAGAAATTTGGGTCGCTGGTGGTAGTGGGAATTTGCTTTGTAGTTTTGATGGTGGCAAAACCTGGCAAAAAGACCGCGAAATTGAAAATGTACCCGCCAATTTTTACAAAATTGTTTTTGTAACACCAGAGCGGGGATTTATCATTGGTCAGAAGGGTGTCTTGTTAAGGTATGAGCCATCTTCACAAGCAGCTTAAAACAAATGAAATCGCTTGAAGCCATGTAAGCCGATTTCGTATTATAGTTATTGAGTTTTCAATTGTTGAAAGGAAGGAGGCAATAGCTGTGTCAGGTTCAACTGGAGAACGTCCTTTTGGGGACATTATTACAAGTGTTCGTTACTGGGTAATTCACAGTATCACTATTCCCGCTTTGTTTATTGCTGGCTGGCTATTTGTTAGTACAGGTCTGGCTTACGACGTTTTCGGAACCCCTCGTCCTAATGAGTATTTCCCCCCAGATCGTGTGGAAGCACCCATTTTAAGCGATCGCTACGAAGCCAAACAGCAAATCCAGCAATTCTCAGGTAAGTAATTCTAAAACAGGTTTAAGACAATGACAGGTAATACTCCCAATCAACCCATTTCTTATCCAATTTTTACAGTTAGATGGCTAGCTGTTCATACGTTGGGCGTGCCTACCGTTTTCTTTTTAGGTGCGATCGCAGCTATGCAGTTTATCCAACGCTAGGAGAAACAACGATGCCAGAAAGAGCTCCCAATCCGAATAACCAGCCGGTTGAACTTAACCGGACTTCGCTTTACTTAGGTCTATTACTCGTTTTTGTTCTCGGTATTCTGTTTTCCAGTTATTTCTTTAATTAACTGGACGTGATGGTAAGTTTTGTTGTGTTGAATTAGGAGATAAAGGTTATGGCTGGAACAGGAAAAATTCCCTTGTGGATTGTTGCCACAGTTGCGGGAACAGGTGTAATCGTAATTCTTGGTATTTTCTTTTACGGTGCCTACGCAGGACTAGGTTCCTCGCTGTAGGTTCCTAACCAAGCTGAGGTTAATCAGAAATTAATTTGATGCTTGTTTGACATCAAAAGTATATACCGCCTATTTCAGTAAAATAGGCGGTATTTTAATCCACCTCTCCCCGCATCGGGGGGATAAGAGGGAAAAAGAATAATATTTTTAGCTGGAAGGGGAGTAATATGATCTCCGGTTGAGTACCCTTAATAAAAGCATTTCGGACATGATATGAGAATCAAATCCTCTCTCCTGATAGTAGAGAGGTCAGAGTGCAGCACACATCCAATCGAGAAGGGCTATAGACGGCCTCGCCTGTTCCAAAGTTACCAGAAGGGGCGTATAGGTGTACGCCCCTTCTAGTATATTTTAGGCTTAGTCCTCAAAAGAGTCGCCCCCGTAGGGCTGAACACCTATATTGGGATATTCATCATCATTAGGGCGGAAAATTCTTCCTACTCCTTCCCCGATATATTGAAGTGCTTCTTGCAACCACTTGAAGATAGACATAGCTTTTCCTCCCTGTTGTAAAAGTTATTAATGAAGAAAAACTAAAAATTCCTCGCTTCCTTTAAGCGGATTTTTCTCTTTACCTCTTTATTTTAACCGGGTTTCTCGTCAGTAGAGGAAAAGCTTACGGTTCTTTACTTTACACAGTGTTATTTCAAAAAGTTTTCAAGATATATTACTCTCGCTAACGCTTGGCGATCGCATCGCTAATCCGCCCTCCTGATAACTTCAGATTTAAAACCGATAATCCCAAAATGGCTAAAAACAACACGAGTCCAATTGTGCAAGCATAGCTGATTTCCAGTTCAGAAAAGGCTTGCTCATAGAGATAGTAAACAACGGTTTTGGAACTATTACGTGGGCCTCCTTGGGTCATAATGTAAATTTCTTCAAACACTTTCGTTGCGGAAATGGCAGAAATCACAGCAACCAAAACGAGGTAAGGTCGCATCAATGGCACAGTAATATCCCAATGCTTTAAGTAGCCATCTGAACCATCAATAGCCGCCGCTTCGTAGAGTTCAGCCGGAATCGATTGTAAACCAGCCAGATAAATCACCATGTAGTAGCCTAAGCCTTTCCACACGGTTACCGCCATCACGCTAAAAATTGCCCATTTTGGGCTAGTTAACCAGGGAATACCCTCTTTTAATCCCAGTTGCCCTAGAACTTGATTGAAAAGACCGTTTTCTGCATAAAGCCACTTCCAGGCAATCCCAGCAACAACCATTGAAATCACCACGGGTGTATAAAAAGCTGCTCGAAACCAGTTCATTCCCCTCAGCTTCTGGTTCACTAATAGTGCCAGACCTAGGGGAACGATGACTAAAATTGGTACGACGATGATGAGATACAACAACGTGTTCACCATCGTCTTCCGAAACACTGAACCGATGACCCAAAACTCTGTCCATAGACGCTGGAAGTTCGCTAAACCAATCCATTGCGGTGTTTGAGTGAGATCGTATTCATATCTTGTAAAACTCAGGTAAAACGCTTGAAGAGCAGGCCAAAATACAGTTAGCCCTAAGATGACGAGGGCGGGCAATAAAAACAGGTAGGGAGTGAGATGTCTATTTGTCAGAACTAAATTTTTGTGCATTCCAGAATGTCAGCCAATCACAAAATTGTTAGATTACACAGTAGTTGCTATCAGTTAAAGCTGACGGATAACTTTTGCCGCTAGCTTCATCTAAACAACGTGCTGCTGATAACAGAAAAAAAGTGTAGCTTATTTAACAGTTTATAGGTATGGAAGCTAGTGTAATCTTGTAATTTTAACGGCAATATCTTGGCAAACAGCAGAGCTGAGCCCTACGAAGCTGGCTTGTTTGCGGTTTTAGCAGGTTTTATGTTTCAGAGTGAGCGCGGGAATTACAGCGCTTTCTGTTCCAGGCAAAATTTTACTTTGCTTCAAGGTGCTATCTATCGTTACTAAAGTCACTACCTTTGTAGATACAAGTTAGCGACTTGAGGCTGGAGTTTACCTCCAGCTAATCGGAGCTGTCATTTATGGGAGCATTCAAAAAGCATGGAGCATTTAGAGGTAAGGCACAGTCGTTTATTTGAGCCAACTATAGCAGTGGAACCAGCTACGATCGCACAAGGAACCCTTTCAAAACCGTCCCAGCCAGCACAACGGGTGGTTGGTGAGAACCAAGACCATTTTTGGCAAGCTTTATTCAAAGCGCTCCCAGTTCCCTTAGTCATCTCTCAGTTTTCAGATGGTGCGATTCTCTATGCGAACGATGCTTTTTGCACGACCTTTGGCCTTGAGATTCAGGAAATTAGCGATCGCACCGCCCATATTAGCCGAGGCGATCACTATACCCTAGACTTTTACTATGACCCCGCTGACTGGCAGACATTGTTGCAAGTTTTTACCAGTCAGAGGGACTTGCGCCATTACAAAGTCAGAATGCAAAAGGTCGATGGCACACCTGTGTGGAGTTCTGTCTCATTCCAATGGCTGAGCTTTAACGGCGAATCAGCGATGCTGGGGACGTTTGAGAACATTACCCCCTACCAAGCGCCACTGCTCACGACAGCTTGGTGTGAAAGCGAGGTCAAGTTTTGCACACTGGCAGAAACGCTGGCAGCTGCCACGTTTATTTATCAGGACTCTCAAGTGTGCTATGCCAATTCGGCACTCTGTACGATTACCGATTACTCTGAGGCCGAGTTACTCGGGATGAGCGTCTGGGATTTGTTGCATCCAGACTACCACGCCCTTTGGCGACAATGGAACGCGGCCTACCCAGCCAGTGAGTCGCTCAAGGGACTGGAGGATTGGAGGGGAACAGAAGAAGATGGGGAGACAGTATTATCTCATCCCTCCCTCAGTTCCAACTCCCAATCTCTGGTCAAGAGTCGCTCCGAAGTCAAGATTCTCACAAAAATGGGTAAAGCTCGTTGGCTCGATGCCACGACGAGAATCATTAATTTTCAAGGACAATCGGCAGTCTTAGTCAGTGCATTTGACATCACCAGCCACAAACAGGCAGAGGAGGCCTTGTCTGAGAGCAAACGCGCTCTCTCAACCTTGATGAGTAACCTTCCGGGGATGGCTTATCGTTGTCGCCTGGATTGGGACTGGACAATGGAGTTTGTCAGCGAAGGTTGTTTCAATCTCACGGGTTACCACCCTGGAGACTTAATCAACAGCCGGAAGACTTCATTAAACGCCATTATTCATCCAGACGATCGCGATCGCGTTAGGCATGAAGTGCGATCGGCTCTCCAGCAAAACCAACCTTATCAGTTAGAATATCGCATCACCACAGCGATCGGAGAACAGAAGTGGGT
>NZ_DATNPA010000415.1:0-8308 GCF_036703385.1 Allocoleopsis sp.
CTGAAAAAACGACCGAATGAATGGTCAAAACAGTTAGAATGTATCATTGCCTCACCAAGTTGGGCTTGTAAGGAAATATTTTTTCTCAAGAAGAATACTTCTTAAAATCGAATAGCCAACTGTCAACTCATTCTTTAGAAAGATATCTTTAGATAGAGGAGCAACTCTGACTTCAGTAATAGACTAACTACATGGCAAGTGTTAAGTTACCCAGCACATTGCTACTGACAGGACATCAAGCTTCCAGCCTCTACTAACTAATTGGTAGGGGCTTTTTTAATACTTCTTCTCATAAAGTTACCCCTGCTCTTGAGGAGCAGGGGTAGAACCTACCGACAGGACAGTAAGCTCCACTACTAACCGTAAGAGTATTTTTATAAATTATCCCCTACTAGAAGGAGTATGCCGAATTACTTAGATGTTTGAAACCGATTCATTTCATTGGCTTGAACAGTTCCACAACTTTAATCAAATACCATTGGAATTTAAACTTGCCAGATTTGAAGAAGGCACTGAAGCTTTAGTGAGGAGTTAAGACGCACACGGGAAGAGTATCGATGGGTCTTCAACGCTACCTTATTTGAGAGCCTCAATCCAAAATGGTATTAGGGGATAACCGCAATACATTCGATTTCTACCAAAACATCCTTGGGCAAACGGGCAACCTGGACGCAGGCACGCGCTGGGGCAGATACCTCGTCAAAGTACCGCGCATAAACCTGGTTCATCGCGGCAAAATCATTCATATCAGCTAGAAATACTGTGGTTTTCACGACATCCTCTGTTTTAGCACCAGCCGCCGTGAGGATAGCTTCAAGATTGGTCATCACTTGCTCAGTTTGCTGGACGACATCGTTAGTACCAACGATCTCGCCTGTCTTCGGGTCAAGGGGAATTTGACCAGCCACAAAAACTAGCTGACCACTAGCTGCGATCGCTTGATTATAGGGCCCAACGGGTGCAGGTGCGTTGTTCGTATGAATCACGTTTCGGGTCATAGTCTCTAGTCCAGGGATGTCAATTCAGCAAACCGTCCCAAAAAACAATAACAGTTCCTACTCACTTCTCCTAGTGCGATCACGAACTTCTAGCAAAAGGCAGAGGGAAGATCGGAAATGAGAGTGAGGACAGAAGGCAGAAGGCAGAAGATTGACGGGTCAAGATTTCAGCCGGTGGCTTTGTCCTAATCGCCTTGGCGACTGCTATACCTACCCGTGACAGCACCAAGAGCTGATTTAGAATCATTTCTGCCTGGGTGCACTACTGGGTCGTCAGGACTGGCCAAAAAGCACCCCTGCCCCCCAAATTTGGAGGGTCTGAATTCCTGTTCAAAACCTAATTCCTAGTCAAGTACTGGTTCGCTTGAAATGAAGTCGGCTGCATAATGACGGCTTCAAAAGGTATGACACCCACCTTCTCACTATCAATGCAACGAGCGGCTTCTAGCGATAAATCCAGAGCTCGGTTATGGACATAGGGGCCGCGATCGTTAATCCGGACAATTACAGACGCGCCATTGTTCAGGTTTTTGACCTTTAGATAAGTATCAAACGGCAAGGAGGGATGAGCAGCTGTCAGTTCATGCTGATTATAGGTTTCTCCAGTAGCTGTGAGGCGTCCATGAAACTGTCCACCGTACCAGGAAGCCTGTCCCTTGAACGTTTTTGGCGTTTCTACCACGTTATACATGTGCTTCTGGGCATCTGCCAGATTCAGAGACACTTTCCCTAAAGCCATGCGGAGATTGTTCGCCCATTCAATCACCAGCAGTTGTGGATTCCGGTTCAAATCTGCGGCTAGGGCGTCATCAACTTTAAACAATAGGCTATCGCCTACCTTTATTGCTGCTTGACCCTCAAAAACCGCAGGTAGAACGGATAAAGCATGTAAATAAGGGTCAGATGGGTTGGATAAAAATTGCTTCAGACGCCCAGCCATCAGTTCCGCCTGCTTCTGGCTGGGAAGTTCCGCAATTAAGCGCTCCTTAACCCAGACTTGAAACTTCTCTGGCTCCGGTTTAGCAGGCGCTGCAAACGCACGATTGGCGATGAGTTGCGAATACCGCCAAAAGCCCCGTTTGACACGCTGTCCCTCATTTGGTTGTTTGTCCGCAATCGGTTCGGACGAATGAGTACTAACAACCACAACAGAGGAAGCAAGCGTTTTGACAGGTTCACGGCGCTGACGCCAAGGCAGCAAATTCTGTATGACCTGAAAAATCTGCTGAGGGAGCGTTGCTTTTGAAATCTCACGGGTATTACTTTCCTCCCATGAAGTAGATGCTGATGAGAGGGTTGCGACTCGCAAGAAGTCGTTTTCTAGCTCTGCTTTGGGACGACAGAACGTATTTTGTGGCGAATCGAGGCGGACTGGAGGACGAACGGACGTTTGGGTGGGCTGGGGGCGAAACTGAAAACCACCTGCACCCATCTGAAAGGCTAGGTTAGGGAAAGTTGCAACAGAGGATTTAGAAGACCAGAGTCCTGAGCTAAGTGGGGTGGGAAATCGAGGCGTTGGTATTTCAGTTGGGCTGTTGACAACTGAAAAAATGTTAGCTGGCAAAGTACTGACTAGGTAATCAGGTACTTTGAATAAACCTTGGCTGGATGCCAGGAAGTAGCTGACCCAGGAAGTCACCCAAACAAGTCCGAAAAACTGCATGAGCTTTTAAATCTTGAAATAAAGGCACTCAGGTTAATCAACCGTCATACAGTATACAGAGAAGCGGGATCTTTTGATCCCACTGTAGGGTGATCCCCGAAAATATCAAATCCGATAGTGACCTTGTTGGCTTGGGTTTTCAGAGCGAAAAAACGCTTCTACAGATATTTGGCCATAGTGACTTGGGTTGAGACAAGGGCGTTAAACCGAGGATGAAAACACTGACTTATTTACATTATTTTACATAGTCGATGTCCTTGGGGTTGGGCCATACTGGGGGAACCCGGAGGCTGTTTTTAGCGATGCGATCGCAGTCTCCGATGAGTTCTCTCATGAGCTCATGCAACGCCTTGTTCAAGGACTCAATGATTCAGCAACCCCTTTAATCCCCTCTCTAGATTGGCGAGAGGGAACTTATCCTACCAATCTAAATAGAGAAGGCGACAGATTATAAATTGAAACCATTGCCTCCAGAAGGCTTGTGCCATGCAAAATCTAAAATCCAGAATGGTGTAATGTCTGCCTTTTTACGCCAACTAAAAAAAATCTTTGGCGGATATCCCACTTTAGGTAGTAGTTATATCCTCCAACAAAAAATTATTAAAGAATGGGTTGAAACCGCTAATTTCAATCCTGGTTGACGCGAATTTGATACTATTTTAAAGCTGTCCTATCTCGTAAAACTCCATCTTCTAGATAAGTGACGTGATCGGCGACATCGATAATTCGAGGGTCGTGTGTCACCATCAGTACCGTGCAGCCTCCTTCCTTGGCCAACCGACGCAGGAGTTCAATCACAGTATGTCCACTATGAGAGTCTAAAGCAGCTGTTGGTTCATCTGCCATGATAATGGGGGGGTTACCAGCTAAAGCGCGTGCGATCGCAACTCGTTGCTTCTGTCCTCCGGACAAATCAGCAGGCTTTTGATGGGCTTGAAAACCCAATCCAACCTGTTCTAGCAGCACTTGTGCCTGATAGCGAGCTTTTCTTCCCCGAATGCCTTTGATATTGAGTACAACCTCAACATTCTCAGCTGCCGTCAACGCGGGAAACAAGTTGAAATTCTGAAAAATAAAGCCGATGTTTTGCCGTCTAAAGCGAGCTAGCTTGGAGCGAGACATTTGGGTAATCTCTTCTCCCAATAAGTACACCTTTCCAGTTGTGGGCGTCAGGAGCCCTGCCAGAATAGATAGGAGAGTCGTTTTCCCGGACCCAGACGGACCCATTAAGATTTGAATATCGCCGCTTTTGATTTTCCAATCAACCGCCTGAAGAGCCTGAAAGCGCCTGTGCCCTGACTGATACACCATCTGTACCCCTTCGGCAATGATGGTTCCTCGTTCAGGATGGTCTACACCCATTAAACTAAAATTATCTTGGCCTCGTCTCTTAGTAAACACAATTGAGTCAGTTCCAGCAGCACTTGTCCTTGTTGAGTGTGAGCTAGTACGAGCTGAAAATCAAGAAGGTTTGTGCCGCTGTTGTAAATTGTCCATTGTGAGCCACATATCTTCAGTTTACCTATCTGAGCTTGAGAGCGTCTCAACACTTCCTTTTGTGAAGGGCATCACCACTCGTATCTGAAGCCATGTGGATTAACCGCTCTGCTCTTTCGACAAGGAACGTATCACAGAAAAAGACTTAGACATTGACAAAAGTTAGTGATTCGCATCACACCCGGGTAGGCATGTCAATGTATAAGTCTTGTAAGAGGTAAAAATTTTTGCTGTAAATTATTGGGTGAGAAAAGTTGATTCCCTTTTTACTTCACCGTCATCCAGTTTTGATTCGATGACGAAGTTTTGCGGAGGTTGATTTGGGAAATTTTTGCCGTCAGCTTGGCATTGATCAGTTCCAGAGCTGGCATTTCTTGTTTACAGCGAGGGCAAAACCAATAAATACTGTTTTGGCGAATATGACGGAGTAACTGCTCGGAGCAACAAGGACAAGTATTCATAGGGCTTCCCAATTGTCAAAAAATTATCCAGAACAGTAGCCAGTTATACTGATATTTAGTAAGACTTGTGAACAGCTTTAGAAAAATAAATTCAAGCTATCATCGCTCTAAAGCACAAGAGCTTGCTAATCAGTTAATCACCTTTTCTAGGTCAGAATATTACAGGCTATAGGTGAAAAAATTGGGGAATAAATCGGGAATAAATCGGGAATAAGGAAAATTGTTTTTGGCAACCAGAATCTAGGGACTCAGGAATTAGTTTCTCTGTTTAGCTAAGCGTCTTAAGGCGATAGCCAACGCCATGAACTGTTTCCACCAAATCATCGGGAGCTTTGGCAGCTCTAAGTTTTTGACGCAAGCTCTTGATATGAGCCTTGACTGTATCTTCTTCTGGGGGATTTTCGAGAGACCAAATGTGTTCGATGATGGTGCCGCGACTGAGTATGCGTCGTCCGTTGCGTAGAAGTAGTTCTAGAATACTGTATTCTTTGGGAGTCAAGTGGAGAGATTGATGATCATAGCTGACTTCGTAGGTAGCTGGATCGAGATGTAAGTTCCCCCACTCAAGAATTGGAGACGATGAAGAACTTCCTCGGCGTAACAAGGAACGTATCCGCGCTAGTAATTCTGGTAAATCAATGGGTTTAACCATGTAGTCATCAGCCCCAGCATCTAAGCCGATGACTTTTTCATTACTCATGTCGCGAGCCGTTACCATTAAAATTGGTACAGAATAGCCAGAGGAGCGCAAGCGATGACATAAATTAATGCCATCTAGCTTGGGCAGCATCACGTCTAGCAAAATTAAGTCATACTCAAGGGTTCTGATTTGCTCCCAAGCCATCTCTCCATCTGTGGCTTGATCTACGACGTAACGTTGGTCGGCAAGCGCTTCAGTTAAGGCTTCAGCAAGATAGGCATCGTCTTCTACTAGGAGAATTCTCATGGCAAGAGTACCCTAATTATTAATCTTTGACACTCCAACAGAAGACAGCGCGTTGGATTCTTGGCTCACAGACTCGCCGTTAAACAGCAGGATTGCTCCAACTGCCCAAGAGGGCAAATCTCCCCAAGCGTAGGTTCCCGTGTGCCCCACGGTACACAGTGCTAGTTTCAGGATGTTGATGGCAGCATTCACATCCCTGTCTTCCACAAATCCGCAATGCGGACAAACATGAGTTCTGGTTGATAGGGATTTTTTAACAATATGCCCACAGTTAGAGCAGTTCTGACTCGTGTTATGGGGAGGTACAGCTACCGTAACCTTCCCATACTTAAAGCCAAAATACTCCAACCACTGGCGGAATGTTGACCATCCTGCGTCGCTGATGGATTTAGCTAGATGTCGATTCTTGACCAGCCCTTTCACATTTAAGTCTTCATAGGCTATCAGGTCATTAGACTGAGTCACGGAGTATGCGACTCGCTTGCAATACTCTTTTCGCTGCCTAGTTACTCTTAAATGCTTCCGTGCATATCGATTTCTAGCTTTGTGGTAGTTTTTAGCCTGCGGATGAGCACTCTTGTTGAACTTTTTGGATTTTTTACGGTTCGCTCGGTTTAACTGCTTCTCTGACTTTCTATAGAACTGAGGACAAGGTTCTATATTCCCTTGATTGTCGGCAATAAAGAACTTTAATCCTAAATCCAGTCCTATCATTTTCCCTGTTAGCTTAGGCTCAGCCTTAACTACAGCATCAATGGCAAATTGAGCGTAGTATCCATCAGCCCTACGGACTAAACAGACTCGCTTAATCTGCTTTATGTCATAGAAGTTAAGGTCGTAGGTTCCCTTTAGCTTAAGAGTTCCGATATTCTTCCCATCTCGAAATGTAATCGCTTTTCGATTAGGTGAAAGCTTCCATCCGCTCGTCTTGTATTCAACCGAGCGACAATGTTTTTTGAACTTCGGGTATCCTTTTTTGCCCTTAACGAACTTCTTGCAGTTATCATTAGCGAAGCGGGGCGCGTTTAGCGCACAGAACCGAGCAATAGCGATCCAAGTTCGTTCTGCCGCAGACTGTCGAGCCATTGAATTGAGTTCGTCGGCAAAAGGAAATTCTGCTGCCAGCACAGCACAGTATTTGTTGAGGTCATACTGACGCAATCCTTTGTTCTCCATCCAGTAGCGTAAGCATTTATTCTGGATGAATTGGCTAGTGCGAATCGCCTCATCTATAGAGCGATACTGAGCTTCTTTCCCTTTAACTTTGAACTCGTATATCATGGATTCGACTAGCCACCACGAATCTTATATTAACACTTGCTATATAAGATGTACGTGAAGTTTTATGGCTTCGTTGCTCAATCTATTGGTCGCCTCCATACTTCCGGCGACCCGCCTTATATCCCACATCTGAAGAAGTGGGTTTTACTGCGTTTTCTATAATAATTTTAAATAAAAGTAAGGTTACTCCTGGAAAAACAGATTAATCAATTACTATTATCTTACCTTACGGTTTCATCAGTACAAAGGTGAGAAGTGAGAGCGAATGAAGCCGAGGAATCAGTCAAGGCGTTACTCTCTACTTTGTACTTCAGCTCAATAGTGAGGAGATAAATCTCAAAGTATTTGAAAATTAAAAGGGTGCAAGACCCCCATGAGCTGACGCTCACAACAAACAATCAAAGACTCTTCCCCCATTCCCTCCTCACTAAAGCTCCGGTTCCTACTCCCTCTTTCAAACTAGATGTCAGCTGTAGGCACTTGGAGTCTACCGGGGATCAATAGGTCGAGCCACGAGGATGCCGATCGCATTTTCCACTCGGCTTACGTACCGAGATAAATCCCGCGCAATTGTCACTTGCCCAGCAGGTGAGGCATGGATCAGCCCAATGTTGCCGTTGGGTTGGCGGTAGACTAATCCTGTGTGAGTAACATCTAAACCAGGAATCTTAGTGGCAACGGCAATAATGTCTCCCGGTTGCAGCTTCGGGTAAATGCGACGAATCTCTTTAGCGGGAATGTACTCGATCACAACACTATGGAGCTGAGCTTCTTGCTCAACCATACACTGATAAGCCGCTTCATCCTTTGCCATGCGGGGGGAACTTTGACGGTGGATAGTCATATAGTTCAACGTTTTATTGAGTGACACACCCCCTAAGTTCTGACCGATGTTTTGCACCGTTCCCCGTTTTTGATTGTCATCAATCCATTCAATAAAGTAATGGAGACGGCTGCAATAGCCATTGATTTGACCATCTCGATAACGTTGATCGCGAAGGTGATTGATGAACGTTGCATAGGAATAATCCTGTACCGCTACACCCCGTGCGATCGCCAGTACATTTTCTACTAATAGTACGCAGTCGAATTGATTGAGGTTGACAACAAGAGTTTCCTCCGTGGATTGGTCTAATAAATCGGCTTTATAGGCAGCACCGAGAAATTGCTGTGCGATCGCTTGTACTATTTCCCCCATTGGGCGCTGATCGAGTTTTTGCACCATTGCAGATTGCATAACGCGCCGGAAACGTTCTCCATCTTTGGTTTGAGGGATATCTGGGCTTGGGGTTTGGGCGTACAGCTTAGAGGAAGTTGTGTTCGTATATAGTACTTTCTCTCCCTTATCCCCCTTGTCTTCCCTATCTACTACCTTTGACGGCAAGTTGCTATTACCCATTGATAGAGTCTGGCTATCAGAGAATGCATTAATTGAGGGATTGACTAAAGTATCTGTTGTGGG
>NZ_DATNPA010000416.1:0-15074 GCF_036703385.1 Allocoleopsis sp.
AATGACTGACCCTGATAAGCTGGCAACCTTGAGGCTGTTGTCAAGTTTATTTGCTGTCTCCTACTTGGCTGCTCCAGACTTAGTGCCTTTAGTGGTGTGCAAGCAGGTCAATTTATCCGTCCAACATGGCAATGCTTCCGTGTCCTCCTTTGCTTATAACCTTTATGGTTTTCTTCTATGTGCAGTTGTGGGAGATATTGAACGGGGCTATGAGTTCGGTCAATTAGCTTTAGTTCTGATATCCCAATTGAATGCTAAAGAAGTCAGTACTAAGATCCGCCATATATTCAATGTTCTAGTGCGGCATTGGAAAGAACCTCTTAGGAATTGCCTAGAACATTGTTGGTCAATTTACTCGGGCGGGCTAGAAACTGGAGATTTGGAATATGCTGCCTATGCAGCAATGACATACGGCTACTACTCATATTTTGCCGGGAAGCCACTTATTCAACTAGAACGAGAAATGGCGACATACTGGGATGCCATTCATAAAATCAAACAAGAAACAACGTTGTGTTATCACGAACTCTATTGGCAAGCCATCTTAACGATGATGGGAAAAACTCAAAATCCCTGCCTTTTAAAGGGTGAAGTCTACGACGAGCAGAAAATGCTGCCACTTCATCAGCAAACTCATGACTTATTAGCGATTCAATATTTATACTGCAACAAACTTCTGTTTTGTTATTTGTTCGGGCATTATGAACAAGCGATTGAAAATAGTGTTCAAGGAGAAATTTATTTAGGTGCAGCTACAGGCCAGCTAAGTTTTGTAATCTTCCATTTCTATGATTCTCTAGCGCGGTTGGCGATTTATCCCAATACTTCACGGTTTGAGCAACAGAGCATTCTCAATCGAGTACAAGCCAATCAAGAAAAGATGCAAAAATGGGCACATCATGTTCCAATGAATCATCTGCATAAATTCTATCTAGTGGAAGCAGAACGGCATCGAGTTTTAGGAGAAAAAGTTGAGGCAATGGAAATGTACGATCAAGCCATTGCTTTAGCCAAAGAAAACGAGTATATCAACGAAGAAGCCCTCGCTCAGGAACTTGCAGCCAAATTCTATCTATCGTGGGGTAAAGAAGCGATCGCCCAACTTTATTTGCAAAAAGCTCATTACAGCTACCAAGTTTGGGGCGCTCAACGTAAAGTTGAGGATTTAGAAGAAAAATATTTCCAGTTACTCATTGGAACATCAGCTTATAGCAGAATTAAAACTACAGCTACCCCAACAAGTAATACTTCTACTACTACCAATTTAGATTTAGCCACTGTTATGAAAGCAGCGCAAACTATTTCTGGTGAAATAGTTTTGAGTAATTTGTTGAATCAATTAATGAAAATTGCTATTGAGAATGCTGGTGCGGAAAAAGGCTTTTTGATTTTAGACAAGTCAGGTGATTTGCTCATAGAAGCACAAGGCGATGTCGAGCAGACTGACATTGTAATGTTGCAATCGCTTCCAGTATATAACAGTCAGCAGTTACCTATATCTATAATTAATTATGTAGAAAGAACCCATGAAAACGTGGTTTTGAAGGATGCGTCTGCACCAGGAATTTTTGCTACAGATACTTACATCGTTAACAGCAAACCAAAATCAGTTTTATGTACGCCGCTAATCCACCAGGGGAAACTCATAGGTATTCTTTATTTAGAAAACAATTTAACAACTGATGCCTTCACTTCTGAGCGATTAGAAGTATTAAAAGTTTTATCAGCGCAAGCAGCAATATCGATAGAAAATGCGCGTCTTTATACAGATTTAGAAGAAGCTCTCCAAAATTTAGAAACAAAAGTAGAACAGCGTACGTTAGAGTTACAAGAAAACAATATACTGCTGCAACAAGAAATTGGCGATCGCAAACGTGCAGAAGAAGCCGCCGAAGCCGCCAACCATGCCAAGAGTGAATTCCTGGCTAACATGAGCCATGAACTCCGCACTCCGCTCAATGGCATATTGGGTTACACTCAAATTTTTAAAAAGTATAAAGATTTAACAGAGCAGCAAAAGAATGGTGTTGGTATTATTCATCAGTGCGGCGAACATCTGCTGACACTGATCAACGATATTTTAGATCTCTCTAAAATCGAAGCGAGAAAATTGGAGCTTTACCCCAAAGAATTTAATTTTCTTGAATTTATTAATGGCATATATGAAATTTGCCGTATTCGAGCCGAGCAAAAGGGTATCGAGTTAATTTACGAAACTCTTTCCCCTCTTCCCCAAGCCATCAGAGCTGATGAGAAACGGTTGCGCCAAGTTTTGATTAACTTACTGGGCAATGCCGTCAAGTTTACTGAAAAAGGAAGTGTAACGTTCAAAGTCGGGTATCAGGAGGAGAAACTGCGGTTTCAGGTGGAAGATACAGGCATTGGCATTGCACAGCAGCAATTAGAAGAAATATTTTTGCCATTTCAGCAGGTGGGTGAGGAAAGTCGGAAGACTGAGGGAACGGGATTGGGGCTGGCAATTAGTCGTCAATTAGTTGAGTTGATGAATGCGTCAATCAATGTCAAAAGTACCTTAGGTCAAGGAAGTATTTTCTGGCTTGATTTAGATTTACCTGAGGTTAGATTACAAAATAATCTCGTCAATAATTGGGAACGAAATATTATTGCTTTCAAAGGTGAAAAACGGAAAATTTTAGTTGTAGATGACAAGTGGATGAACCGCTCTGTCCTCGTCAATATCCTAGAGCCTTTAGGCTTTGAAGTGCTTGAAGTAAGTAATGGCTTAGACGCGCTTAATAAAGTGCATGAGTTTAAGCCAGATGTAATATTTATGGATTTGGTGATGCCTGTGATGGACGGATTTGAGGCGACCCGTCGCATCAGGACGTTACCAGAATTTAAAGATGTAGTTGTGATTGCCATCTCGGCTAGCGTATTTAATTTCGATCGCCAGCAGAGTCAGGAAGTTGGTTGTGATGATTTTCTTCCCAAGCCAATTCGGGAAGCGGAGCTTTTAGAGAAATTACGCCTCCATTTGGGACTGGAATGGATTTACGAAGAGACAACGAGCGATAGCCCAGAACAAAAGGAGGTTCATCCCCAATCTCAAATCTCACATTCAAATTTCATTGTTCCGCCTGCGGCAGAAGTCGCTGTCTTGCTCGATATGGCAAGGAGGGGCGACCTCAGAGGGCTGGCTAGGCGGGCTACCCAATTGGAGGAGTTAGATCAGGAATGGGTACCGTTTGCTACCCATCTCCGTCAACTGGCTAAAGAATTTAAAGGAAAACAACTTCGAGAATTTCTCAAACAATTTGAACAGCAATGACACTGACTGAAGAAGAATGTCGCTGACTTAAGAACTCTCATCTCCGGTTCCACACCCCCACTCTCAACGGGTGAGTTATTTCCGCCACCCTGCACTAGTACCCAGTCACCTCACCTTCTGCTAAGGTCAAGTGAGTTAGCTTTGTCATGAACTCTTGCGGAGCCACTGTACTAACAATCTGTGCTACAGATAGTAAAATCACACCGCCTTGTCGAATTGGTTACATGAATTTATCTTCCAAGGAAAGCTCCGATCTCCAAGCCAGAATTCACGCTTGACCGGGCTTGGCATTTATTCTGGCATCATCCCCAGAGGTGGGGGTCGCCGTTGATATCGGCTATAAGTAGAGACAAGGAGCTCAAGCTACATTTAGCAATAGGGCTGGCGATTCTCAGGGCGGAATCGCTGCGCTGACGCTTCTCGTTGATCATTCTCTGAACAGCGTTTTGAATCAGCCCTCTTGACATTTCGCCCCCTCTTCATCCAATTTGACTGTTTAGCCAGCCGCTATTTTTTCAAAAGTTGCTATGTCAACCCTTGTTATTGTTGAATCTCCCACTAAAGCACGTACCATCCGCAATTACTTGCCCTCTGACTATCGCGTCGAGGCATCAATGGGGCATGTGCGCGATCTCCCTCAGTCCGCTAGTGATATTCCGGCATCTGTGAAAGAGGAGAAATGGGCGCAGTTGGGAGTGAATGTAGAGGCTAACTTTGAACCGATATACGTCATTCCTAAAGATAAAAAGAAAATTGTTCAGCAGCTCAAAGATGCCCTGAAAGACGCGACAGAGCTTGTCCTGGCGACAGACGAAGACCGGGAAGGGGAAAGTATCAGTTGGCATTTACTGCAAGTACTCAAGCCGAAAGTCCCCACGAAGCGGATGGTGTTTCATGAGATCACCCAGGAAGCAATTAAGAAAGCGCTGAAAAACTGTCGTACTATCGACGAACAACTGGTTCATGCTCAAGAAACCCGACGGATTTTAGACCGATTGGTGGGTTACACCCTATCTCCCCTACTGTGGAAGAAAATTGCTTGGGGGTTGTCTGCCGGTCGTGTCCAGTCGGTATCCGTGCGCCTGCTGGTGAATAGAGAACGTCAGCGTCGAGCCTTCCGTCAGGGGAGTTACTGGGACTTGAAGGCTATTTTAGAGCAGGGCAAAACTCCCTTTGATTCCAGACTCGTCACCGTAGCAGGTGTGAAGGTGGCAACGGGCGGTGACTTTGACCCCAACACGGGTCAAATTATCGCTGGTCGGCAGGTTCGATTACTCAGTGAAGTCGAAGCGAGAGAACTGCGAGAACGCTTACTCAATAAAACGTGGACGGTGACGGATTTAGAAGAACGTCCCGTCACTCGCAAACCTGCTGCCCCGTTTACCACCTCGACCCTACAACAGGAAGCCAACCGGAAACTGCGCTTGTCGGCTCGTGATACCATGCGAACCGCTCAAAGTCTGTATGAACAAGGGTATATTACCTACATGCGGACAGACTCGGTGCATTTATCCGAACAAGCGATCGCAGCAGCACGGAGTTGCGTCGAGCAAAAGTACGGTCAACAATACCTCAGCCCCAAACCCCGTCAGTACGCCACCAAAAGCAAAGGTGCTCAAGAAGCCCACGAAGCGATTCGCCCCGCAGGTAGCACGTTCCGGACTCCCAAAGAAACAGGCTTGGGGGGTCGAGAACTCGCTCTCTACGACCTGATCTGGAAGCGTACAGTAGCTTGCCAAATGGCGGACTCCCGGCAAACCCAAATCACCGTTCAGCTACAAGTCGAAGATGCGGGTTTTCGTTCGAGTGGGAAGCGCATCGACTTCCCCGGTTACTTACGCGCTTACGTTGAAGGCTCTGATGACCCTGAAGCAGCACTGGAAGACCAGGAAGTGATTCTGCCACCACTCAAAGTAGGCGACCATCCCAACTGCCGTGAACTCGAAGCGGATGGTCACGAAACTCAGCCTCCAGCCCGCTATACCGAAGCTTCTTTGGTGAAAACGCTGGAAAGTGAGGGAATTGGTCGTCCCAGTACCTACGCCAGCATTATTGATACCATCCAGGACAAAGGTTACGCCCAAATGAACGGCAACGCCTTAGTGCCCACCTTCACCGCCTTTGCCGTCACTGGTTTGCTCGAAAAGTACTTTCCCAACCTGGTGGATACTAGTTTCACCTCAAAAATGGAGCAAACCCTCGACGAAATTTCCAGTGGGGAAGCGGATTGGCTGCCCTACTTGCGGGGCTTTTATCTGGGAGAGAAGGGACTGGAAACGCAGGTTAAAGAACAAGAAAGTCAGATTGATCCCAATGAAGCCCGCACCGTTGAACTGGAGAACCTAGCCGCAAAAGTCCGGATTGGGAAATTTGGTGCTTACATCGAAGCCGAGAATGGGAATGGAGTCGTGACGGCATCGATCCCCAAAGATGTGACGCCAGCCGAACTCGACCCAGAGCAGGTAGAGGTACTGCTGCGGCAGAAAACGGAAGGGCCGGACAAACTCGGACGGCATCCAGAAACTGGTGAGCCGATTTACGTCTTGAGAGGCCCCTATGGCCCTTATGTACGACTGGGTGATGTGTCTGAAGAGAACAAAAAACCGAAGCAAGCTTCTTTACCCAAGGGCGTGAATATTGAGGATGTGACCTTGGAGATGGCTTTGGGTCTTTTGGCTCTTCCCCGTACCTTAGGTGCTCATCCCGCTACAGGGGGTAAAATTCAGGCCAGTCTAGGGCGGTTTGGCCCTTATGTGGTTCATGACCAAGGTAAGGAGGGGAAAGACTATCGATCGCTCAAATCCCATGACAATGTCTTGACAATTACTCTAGAACGTGCATTAGAGCTATTATCAGAACCGAAGAAAGGACGCGCTGGTGCAGGCAAAACCAAGAAAGCGTTACGAGAACTGGGTGATCATCCCAAAGATAATGAACCCGTGAATATTTATGATGGCCCTTATGGCCCCTATGTGAAACATGGGAAGACGAATGTTTCTCTGCCAGAAGGGCAATCGGTGGAAGAGATGACGATGGAAGCGGCAGTTGAGCTTTTATCCGCGAAGGAGTCTACGAAGAAATCAGGTAGCAAGTCGCGCAAGTCAACCAGTTCAACCAAGAGTAAGTCAGCGGGGACATCGTCGAGCAGTAAGACGACGAAGAAGAAAACAACCGCCTCGACGAGCACGAAGAAGAAATGATGAATTAGTCCTGCTCAAATTTCATCGCTTCTTCATGAATAGGGGGTGACACCCATCACGCCTAAGTGCAATACTAAGGTTATTAGATGCACCCTGATAATTGAGAGAGTCACTTTTTGCGACTCTCTATTTTTTTGTAAGGTTTTCAAGTTGTGTTGGGTGAGTTGGTGATGCGATCGCACTTATTGCTTTAAAAGTAGTAATAGCCGTTGTAATTCTCCGCAAGCCGCCTGAAGTGATTCTGGTGCATCTTCTGGTAAGTTCTGAGAAAGGCATTGCTCTGCCAGGTTCTCAACATAGGGTTTGCAAGTCGCCTCATTCTTCTCGAATTTTGAATACCCTGTCTCCTCATCAACAAGTTCTCCCTGCAAGTAGTGTATCCAAGTCTCAATATTACGCTTAGGAATGAAGATAGCGATCGCTTCATCGGGTTGACGATTTTGTTGGGAATCTTCACTAAGGGATTGAGCTAACTGATTGAATCGTTCTTGCAACGTACCCGTATCTGCATCAATCAACACCACTAATCCAATCGACACGCGGTTTCTATTTTGACGATAGGCTTTTACTTCTACTGGATATTGAGTGCGTACATATTGCTCTCCCGCTTGGCTACCTTTTGGGCAAATTTCAGCTCGGAATCTTCCTGTAAAACCTCGCTTTTTTAGAAAATAACGAGCAAAAACTTCTTGCTGTCGATCTTCACAAAGGATAACAATCTGA
Source organism: Allocoleopsis sp. (assembly GCF_036703385.1). Lineage (NCBI taxonomy): Bacteria > Bacillati > Cyanobacteriota > Cyanophyceae > Coleofasciculales > Coleofasciculaceae > Allocoleopsis > Allocoleopsis sp. Next base: position 7,213 of record NZ_DATNPA010000416.1, read on the forward strand.
ACTCTACGCTGACTCATTCAACCATCCCCGTGCAATGAGTTCCGAAACGGGTAGTCCAGAATTGTCAGCAACTTCACTACTAATTCGTTTGACTCGAACCGGAGCATTACTTTGACGCTCAAACCAATAGCCAATCGGTGAAGCTAAAAGGTAGTTAATTAACTCAGGATGATGAGAAATCAGTAACGATTGGAGTTGTCCCTCACTACAGAGGTCATAAAGCTGAATGAGCCAAGGTTGAATTTCGGGCAAGGCTAGGAAGTTTTCGGGTTCATCAATGCACAACGTATAGTCTTCAGATTTGGTGCCATGAAGAAGCGTGTACAAAGCTACTAACGTTTTTTGTCCATCTGACAATTCTTCAAAGTGATATTCAATTGGTTTATTGCTCTCTGTTCCTCCAGCAAAACGTAGTTTAAGCACTAAATTTTTTTCGCTGAATCGTTCAAACCTAAAGCTCGTAAATCCATCCAAAATATCTCTTAAAATATCACCTATTTCAGCAACCTTGCCTTGATCTTCAGAGAGGTAGCGATACCAAGAAACAAAATTTTCCATATTTATAGCCAAACGCATTTCTTCGTAGCTACTCTCATCAACCATCAAGCTAGGAATGATTCGCACGATAATAAATCGTTTGATCCGTTCTCTAAACCAAGTTACTTTGGTGTTGTCATTCCTTGCCATCAATAAAGGTATGATAGACTGTGACCAGTCAAATGGGTATTGCGGCCCTAGTGAATGATTGTCTCGATAGAGTTGAACTTCCCCTAATTCAAATTTCAGTAAAGGTTGGTTATCAAACCACAGGCGCTCATACTCAACACGACATTTATCCGGCTTGTGACCAATACCCAAGTCATATTTATAGCTGCCACCATTACCTAGAATTTCTAGCTCAAAGCGTTGAATAGGTGAGGTTTGCCAACGAGTGCAGTCTGTAGATTTAAAAATTTCTTCTACTTTATTGTCACCACTGACAAATGCCTGAATTTTCTGTAACACTTCAAAAACAGTTGATTTGCCTGCTCCGTTAGAGCCTAAAAATAAATTAATTGAGTCAATGTCAAGTTCAAAATTAACCAGACAGCGAAAATTATCAATATATATACGTTTCAGCATGAATCTTTTCTGTAAGAACTATTCCTAATAGTACCATTAGCGAAATCACTAAAAAATTCATCAAAATCTTTAACGCTAACGTTTAATGAAAACTGATTTTGCTTTAAGGGTTCTTTCCTCAAGAATTACTTGTGCAGAGTATTCGAGATTGAACAGGCATCCATACGAGCAAAGAGAGCAATCAGACGATCGCGACGATTTGTTGAAAACCAACCGTCTTCTTTACCTGCCCAAAGACAACTGGGAAGATGTCCTTTTGGAGCTTTTTCAAAGTCATATTCAAATTGATCAGATCGACGCCAAGAGTATTTATTTTTTTTCTCACAAACTCGCCAGCCTGTTTGATTACCGAATTTGTCTCTAATTTCGCCATTGAACTCTTGAGTTCCGCCCAGACTTTGGTAAATTTCCTTCTGGATGCTAAAACCAAATTTTCCATCACTATGCTTAATCCATAGTTTGTCAATAGTATTCAGGTCATCACCAGGAAATTTTCCAATGATACTCTCATCTAATTCTGTCAATTGCTGATCAGGGTCAACAATGATTTCTTCTCTTTCCTCTTGGGGAATTGTCAACACAGCAAGCTTTGCTGCTAAACACATAATTTTTGCAGTTTCCTGATCCGCTTTTTTCCATGCTTTGCCTGCTAGTAATTTCTTCAGTTCGCTGTATTTAATCCCAACTGATGACTCTTCCATGAGGGCTTTGAAGTTGTTGTCATTCCTTATAAAGTCAAAATCAAAATATGGATTATTTTTGACCTTTTCGCGGCAGGCTTCAAAATTGAAATTCAAAGCTTTCTGTAAACTCTCTAGGACTTGCTCTGAGTCTTGCATCGCTGCGGCGCAAGCAGCTTTCAAATACCACGCTTCATAGTCTTCTGATTCAATAGCAATTGCTGTTTCACTAGCTTTAACTGCTTCACTATAACGCTTTAGGTTATATAGAGATAGACTTTTACTCAACCAAGCGGAGTAATTATCGTCATCAAGACTAATCGCCTTGTCATAAGCAACAATTGCTTCTTCATCGCGTTCTAATTTTTGCAGAGAATTTCCTTTGTTTTGCCACGCGAAAGTAAATCCTTCATCAATTGCTATGGCTTTATCAAAATCTTTACTTGCCTCTTCATAGTGAGCTATGTTTAACAATGCACATCCTTTCAAATTCCAAGCACGCACCAAAATAGGATTGAGTTCAATGGCTCGCTCACAAGCACTTATTGCGCCATTAAATTTTTGATTATTCAAGTAATTAATAGCTTTGTCACATAATTCTTCAGCTCGTTTAAAAGACTGATAATCAATTAATTTTAAATCATAATAATCTGATATATACTTACATACTGCTTCGTAGATAGCTTGCAAATTACTTATCCATTCCTGTAATACTCTTTGTCTACTCCTTTGATATTTTTCAAGGATTAATTTCCTTTCTTTTTGTTGTTTATCATTAGTCTGCAAACTACCTACAGCACTGCCTAAAGAGTCTATAAGCCCTCCACCCTGAACAAATCCAGCCCAAGCCCCCTTAGCTACACTTGTTAATGTATTTTCCTCTTCAGTAAATTCATAATTAAGTAACTCTGTTGTCACTTTGTCAAGTTGCTTAATAGCTAAAGCCACCCTTGAGAAGTTGGGAGCATAAATTTCATAAAATAAAGAGCTAATCTTGGTTGAATCTAACTCGATTTCCAATGATTCGGTTAATGTAGTTAACGGCTTTCCGAGTCTCTCAAGTACTAATTTAAAATCAGCTTCTAAGCCATCAATGAAATCTCTTGCAGCTTCATGAATACTTTTTTCTTTTTCCTCTCCTTTTCTTCTTAAAATAGGTTCATAGAAAGCTGATTTTAGAGTCTCATAGATTTGATTAGAGAGCCGCTGTACATCAATTTTTAAAATTACTGCTAAAGTAGCAGACTGCACAGCCTCTTCAGTGTTTAAAATAGCAATATCCGATACAGCAAATTGTTGTGATGGAACCTTTGATTTTGAATCAAGGCTAATTTCTTGATGCCAATCAGGGAAATCTTCATCCGTTTGCTTGCCAAACAGTTTCATCGTTTTAACAGACTTAATTTCTAATTTAGAGACTTGAGAATTGAGCAACTCAACCATGGCTTGCTGATTAGGAAATTCCGCTGATTCCAGCATTACTTGTAAGCAATCACTTCTCAGCCTAACTTTAGCCGTAACTCCATGAAGTTTTACCCACTGGTTGATCAAAGTATTAATTGCCTTCACATCTCCCTGCCTTGCTAATTCAGAGAGGTCTTGTATCGGTTGAACAGACAAGTTAAACTCTTCGAGCCATTCTGGAAAATCCCCATCCACCTGCTTACCGTAGACTTTGACTTTTTGGATTGCAGCAGGCATCAGATTGGTTAGCCGTTTACGAAGAGAATCTACATAAGCCTGTTTTGGCGGAACCTTTGGTGCTTCCAACATGAGCTGCAAACAGCCATTTTTAACAGAAGCCTTTGCTGTGATACCTTTTGGTTGAAGAGAACGGTTCAACATAGCAGCAATAGCTTTTGGGTTGCCTTGTTTAGCAAGTTGCTGTAGGTTGGGTTGCTCAGTTGTCATGGCAGTACTGTGTAATGAAGCTGAGTAAACTTAATGCACGAGGATTTGACGGCTTGCTAGCAGACAGATATTGAGTCTGTCTTTTCCTTCGATTGACGGGGTACTTACAACAAGATGGCATAACTACGGCTGGATATGCCAACACAGGAAACAATTACTGCTACTGTCTAGATGAACCAGCAACTACAAACCTTAGGAGTGTTTCTCTAAACTCTATTCCATTTCAAATCCTGATTGAAGAGATTTATGATAAGGTTGAGTCAACAGAAATCAGCAACGGATAGAAACTACCTCGGCAAGCGATCACAGAATTTTGCCAACGGTGGCAAATCAAGGAATTTTACCTATTTGGTTCGTATTGCGGGCACAGCTCAGGTAACCTATGTCTTGCGATAGTGCATCCCTACTTGTATTGTCAGAGCTGGGCAATTGGTATTGCAGTTTGATCAAGGATTCAATCGAGAACAGTTACCATCAGATGTACTGAGGCAATCAGCAATTCTCTACCAAATTTCGATTAGGGGAGAGACAACAAAACAGTTATCTCGCGAGTTTCCAGAGCAGCATTGCATTCAGAAGTGCCTTGGGATGATGTTGCTCCAGATGCGAAACATCCCAGCGTTACTGGATCTGATTACCCCTCTATTACCTATTCAGGAGGCTTGAGAAAGCGATCACACAGCCGTTTTCCAAGACTCTTCAAACTAGCTACGGTAAAGGCTTAGCGGTTATCGCAAAATCCGACAATTGACCGTTTCTTAGTTTTAAGTCTTTCGTGAAAAATGGGCGATCGCTCACTCAGATCTTAACGTAGGGGCAACTCTGCTTTCGCAGACGCTAGGGATAGGCAATCAGCAAGGGTTCTTCCGGCGTAAAGCGAGGCGGGTAGTTCGATTTTTTACCTAATCCTTTGAAAGATGCGATCGCAATGGGTGAGGATAAAGGTTGAAGTTCTTCAACTTCCCAAAAAATAGCCCACCTTGGCTTTTCGCTGGCTGTAGAAGGAGGGCGATATTTCATTCCCTGTGGGTGTCTACCGCCACGAGACTGAACGTGACTTACATACAAGCCGTGCCATGTGACTTCTGAGTTCAAAGGCCGATTTTCTGCCAAGGACGCATAGATAAACACTTCCACAGCTTTATCACCCCGCAGTTCATCGGCTTGACGGAACACTTCAAAAGCCATGCTGCCAAAAGCTACTTTTGTCTGTTCTCCCTCTTTTCGCCAGGAAAGAAGGTGTTCCTCTGGTACGGGGGCAAGAATAGCCAATTGGCGCGTCGTTTCTGTTTTATCCATATTGTCGTTAGTGGTGTCGTGACTTCGATAAGAAGCAAGTTCATCAAAGGGGTATACTCAGAATACCTTTACCAGTCTCTAGACTCGACTTTATCCATTTAAGCGCGAGCAACAACCGTCGGTGTGACGCTGGTTCCGACGCTCGCCACCTCGCTAATGCTGGGAAGAGAGCTACCGCAGATGCCGTAGGCAATCGCCACTACCTCTGTTGTTGCCCAGAAATGGTCACCTCTGTATCAAACCAACTAAGGGGTTGTGGTTTGCCAAAGTAGAATCCCTGAGCATAGCAGACGCCTAACGCTTTCAACCGCTCTAGAATCGCCGCATTTTCTACATATTCGGCAATTGTCTGAGTTCCCTTTACCTGGGCAATTTGCACAATGGCAGACACAATGGCTTCCGAAACGGGGTTAGTCGCCAAGTCCTGTATGAATATCCCATCAATTTTGACAAAGTTGAGAGGCAATTCTTTCAGATAGGCTAAACTCGCCATCCCTGTACCAAAATCATCCAGAGCAAATTGACAACCTATTTTCTGCAATCGACAGATAAATTCTCTAGTTTTTTCGATATTCGACAGAGCCACTGTTTCTGTGATTTCAAACAAGAGGCTTTGAGGGGGAACCAGATGGCTCGCTACGGCTTCTTCCAGAAAGTTAAGAAATTCTTCATCGTTAATACTGGAGCCTGATAAGTTTAAGGAATTCAAACAACCACAATATTCACCCCTAGCCCGACATGCCATACATTTACAGGGATTGGGAATGCTATTAAAGAAGGATTCCACTACCCAGCGATCAATCGCTGGCATCAATCCATGTTGTTCCGCATAGGGCAGAAATTTATTGGGCGGAATGATTTGACCATTATGTCCTACCATCCGCAATAAAATTTCTTGGTGAATGAGTGCGCCTCCTTGACCTGTTAGGGGGATGATAGGTTGAGAGTACAGGCAAAAGCGATTTTCTAATAGGGCAGTTTGCAGTGCTTTACTACTAGTTGACTCTTGAGCAATACTTTGTAGCACATCAGCTACCTCCAATATCCCACCCTACTATCTCGGTACCCAGGCTAAATATATATATTTTTTTACGTTAAGCTAATTTTTGAAATATTGACACAGAAAAATCTATAACCCCTCAGTAGGCATGTCAAGCCTTTAGGATTAAACGTAACGCAATTAGGTCTTTAGGCTGATTGTTCGGTAACGCCAATGTGAGTTTGGGCTTATCGCTCAGTTTCTTTAAGCAGGAAGTGACCCAGCGATCGCACCAACACCTCGGTCATTCGATTTGGGATTTTGGATAATGGAATTGTCCCTACCACTGTTAGCGCAAGCGGGCGCTCCAAAGGAGCGACAAGTCGGGGGCTTGAGAAGTTTTTCGTGAACGGTGAACTAAGTCTAATATTAGAATTTTTCTCCCAATATTCCCCTGACTCATTGGTAAACCAGGTATTCTCCCAATAGTCTTCACGGCAGTTCCCGCGTTCATCGGGTAAAGTAAGGTAACTACTAACAGCAGTGGCGAAATGGCGCTATTCGCCGCATGGTGCCCAGGTACTGGTTACTCGTGTCCGTGTCTTTAGCGCTGCTGAGTCCGTGACTTTCAGGAATGATTTAGATCGGGGAGAAGGGTGGTACTTATGGATTTAGAAGTTGCTCACACTCGTTGCAAAGAGCGTTTGGTTTGGGCGATCGAAAAGCTACAGGGCAAAGTTGAGCCGACACAACTTGAGACTATCACCGAGTTGATTATCCAAACCATGACAGGCCCTTGGCGTTATTTTCATACTCCCGATCACATTTTTGAGGTCGGTGGGTCAGTCGATGCCATTGAGGTGTTAGCCGCTTTATTCCATGACTTGGTGTATGTGCAAGTCGATCACGGTGTGAGTATCAACATCGGCAGTTATATTGCTCCTTTTGTTAAGGAAGTCAAAGCTAAGGGTGTTAAGGGAGTCAAAGGCCAGCAAGCCAAAGGTCAGCTGGTGATTCGAGAATCCACTGACATGCCTTCCTCTGGGATGTTTGACATTGTCGCAACGATATTTGGGTTTGCTCCTAGTCAGGTACTCTCTCCAATGGCAGGGCAAAACGAATTCTTGAGTGCGCTGATTGCAGCACGGTCTTTGGAGCCTGTTTTGAGTCCTGGTGTGATTGCTCAAATCATCGCTTGTATTGAAGCGACCATTCCGTTTCGTCCGTTGTCACCATCGGGTTTAAATCCTAGCGAGATGTTGTATCAGCGATTAATGAGTGCTAATCAACAGTTTGGCTTTGGATGGAGTGAGGCTCAAACGATTGAAATCGTTAAGCGCTGTGTGCGGCTGTCCAACCGGGATGTGGAGAATTTTGCCTACCCCAATTCGGCTGATTTCTTAGACAATACTTGGAATTTGTTGCCCGAAACGAATCACGAGCTGATCAATGCCAATTCTTATACGGTTGCTGGCTATCGCCGATCGCTGCAAAATATGGAAGGATTTATGAATTTCCTGTCTCCAGAACAGGTGTTTCAGCGGTTTATGGGAGAGCCAGATGAGGAAACTTATCAAGATCTGATATTGAAAACTCGCAAAAATCTAGAGGTAGCAAAGCTTTATCTAGGATGCAAGCTCGTCTCGATCGCGATTATTGAGGCGCTTTCAATGCGATTGGGAGGACGCGATCGGGATATTCCCCTTTCAACCATGATGGGAGAATTACCCACACCAGGACTCAAAACCCCCTCCTTGGAACAATTTTTGCCCGATATTCCCAGTGTTCACCCCCCAGAAACGACGCTGGAACATGAGGTGCTAGAGCTGTTGAGAAAGGGACGAAATCAGGATTCCTCTTATGACCTCAAA
>NZ_DATNPA010000417.1:0-32425 GCF_036703385.1 Allocoleopsis sp.
CTCAATCAGGCAGAACGCGAAGGTGCGGAAATCGACATCAAATACTCCGGTTACCTCCAGCGCCAGCAAAATCAAATTGACGCCATTTCCCGCCAAGCCCATCGACCGCTACCGCCGGATTTAGATTATGCAAAAATTGAAACCCTGTCGAAGGAGTCTCGTGAAAAGCTCTCTAAGGTAAAACCCCTGACGATTGGTCAAGCCTCTCGAATTGGTGGCGTCAACCCGGCTGATGTTAACGCTTTACTGGTTTATCTGGAGTTGCATTCTCGACAAGACCTTACGAGTGCGGGCAAGTGTTAATATCTTTCTTAATTGGCTCTCGTCTGGCCACCGGGAGCAACCGCGCGGGGCGTATCTGTCAATATTTCATATTGCCAGGTGCGCTTAAACAATAAAACTTAGGGTTTCTTCAGCAAAGGCGCTGTTCTTGTAAAATCAAGTGCGTCTCCCGTTAAGATTTTTGCGAAAATTTTCTCTACAATCAGTAGTTTGGCTGCTAATCTAAGCGACAGGAAGTGCCAAGCGAGCCTTTTATTAATTTCGTAGCCCCGAGAGTGAGCCATCCATGTCTCAGAACGTCAGTACTAACCCAAAGGAAAGAGAGCCGTTGAGCAGTCCAACTCCCATCAAGCCTTGGTCGGCAGAGGCAGAGGCTGATAAGTTGATGGATGAGTTATTTTCAGACATCGACCAGATTTTGGAGGGAGGCAATCGATTACCGACAGAACCCGCCAAGCCAGAGTATGTCTCCTTGAAGTCGATTGTGATTCCGCAACTCGCTGCGCCCCCGGCAGTGATGCCACCTCAGGAAAAACTCACACAAGAGCAAAGCTCTGAGTCAGAAGATTCTAAGTTGAGTGAGACGGTAGAGACATCGGTAGCTGCACAATCCAGCTCTCGTCCAAATCGGTTCAGCCTGTCGTTGGAAAGACTCCTATTAGTGGTCGGTGTTGCAGTTCTAGCCATGTCGCTCATCCTGCTCTTGGCGAAGCAGAAAAAGCTGACTTTTCCATCATGGGTGAAGCCGACACCTTCACCATCTGTTCATAAGAGCCAAGTTTCACAATCGGATGCTGAGTTTGCTCAATATATGGAGCGAGCGCTAAAAGCGATTGACAATAAAATCAAAGCTAAGCAACAGGCAACAGTCCCTCCCGGTGGCAATATCCCTCCTGGTAGTAACACTACCAACCCCTCACCTCCTTCTGGGAACAGTCCCCTTGCCTCCAGCCAGCCGCAGCGTGTCATCGAGAGAGTTTACATCCCGGTTTACCCGCCCCAGAACCCAGCGGCTCCATCTGGCCCCTCACCACTAGCCAGATCGCCTGTTCCCACCCTCTCAGCACCAGTGCCCTCATCGGCGGCAACCAAAGCCCCAAGCTCCTCTGTGGCGGCTCGACGCCCAGCACCCAGCCCCTCTCCTGCCGCCAAACGCCCAGCACCTAGCCCCTCTCCTGCCGCCAAACGCTCAGCCTCCACCTCTCCTCAAGCCGCTGCGCCAGTAGCCCCCCGGCTTACTCTTCCGGTGTTACCGACTTTGCCTCCATCAGTGATGGTTCCGACTGTGCCAATGGCGCAAGCACCGACATCCGCTACTAAACATACCCTTGTAGGAGTAATGGAACAGGGCGATCGCTCTGCGGCCTTGTTTAACGCAGCTGGTGTTACTCGATACATTTTTGTTGGCGAAGGGATTGGCGATAGCGGCTGGACTTTAGTCTCTGTCGCCAACCAAGAAGCTGTGATTCGACGGAATGGCGAGGTTCGCTCTGTTTATGCGGGTCAATCGTTCTAATCGAGAAGTTCTAAACTTTTTTCGCCTGAGACAGTCCTGGAGAATAGGTTAGAGAGGCGATCGCCTCTCTAAATTCTTTGTGGTCGTCGCTACCAAAAACCAGACTACCGCTTCAGCGACGATTGAAGTAGCATAGAACGCATCACCCTGAAAAATACCGTTAGCCGTTTTGTTCATGGTTCATTGTTGATTGCAATGAACTATCAATCGCTCTACAAAATGTCAGTCTGTGAGCGAGTTCAGTATAACAACTGATTGAGGTTTAAATCTTTTTCTCAGGTAGAGAATAGCCTTAGTGCAGTGAAATGCGATCGCGAACAATCAAACCACAGTTTAGTAGGGCGTCAGCCCTCGTCTTCATTCTTCCGCCTTTATAACACCAGCAGCGTGGCATTTACCTTGACAAAGATAATAACCACAATGCAACAAACCTATGGGCTGCTTTTTTAGACAACCACGACGACGTACCCTCTGGCTCACTGGCAGTCTTTACATTTGCTTGCTCAGTTTTTCCAGTCCAGGCAGCTCTCAAATCATACCAGATAACACCCTACCGAACAATACCTTAGTGACGCCCAATGGTAACACCCGCATCATTGAGGGTGGCACGCAAGCGGGAAGCAATCTTTTCCATAGCTTTCAGGAGTTTTCTGTTCCCACCGACAGTACGGCCTTTTTCAACAACGCCCTGGATATTCAGAACATTATCAGCCGTGTTACGGGAAGCAATATTTCTAACATTGACGGCACCCTTCGAGCTAACGGCACGGCTAATCTGTTTCTAATTAATCCTAACGGAATTATGTTTGGGCCTACTGCCCGATTGGATATCGGGGGTTCTTTGATTGGGAGTACTGCCAGTAGCCTAAAATTTTCCGATGGGACAGAATTTAGTGCAACTCGTCCATCTGGAATTCCCTTGTTAGCGATCGCAGTTCCCTTAGGCTTGCAGTACGGCCCAAATTCGGGGGCGATTCGGGTGCAAGGTACGGGTCACACTGTAACTAGTAGCTTCTTTTCTCCATTTGTAGGCGCAGGGAGTAGCAATTCGGGGCTTCGGGTAAATCCTGGAAATACTCTGGCTTTGGTCGGCGGTGATGTCACCTTAGAAGGGGGCATCTTGACAGCTCCAGGGGGACGAATCGAGTTAGGGAGTGTGGGCGAGGGTTTTGTCAGTCTTACCCCTCCTTCCCCAGGGGGAGCTACGGGAGGGTGGACATTGGGCTATGAGGCGGTGCAAAACTTTCGAGATATCCAGCTATTATCACAGACGTTAGCAGATGCCAGTGGTGTTGGCAGCGGCTCGATTCAGGTACAGGGGCGAAACCTGGAATTGCGCGATGGTTCAGTCATGTTGATTCAAAACCAAGGAGTGCAAGCCGGGGGCAGCATTAACGTGAATGCTACTGAGACAGTGACGTTGATCGGCACGACACCGGATGCCAGCACTCGTAGCGGCTTGTTCAATGAAACACTAGGAATTGCTAAGGGAGGAGATATCAGGCTATCAACCCAACATTTAGTCATGCAGGGTGGGGCAGGAATACTCGCCAATACTTTCGGTAATGCTCCAAGCGGCAATCTTAGTGTAAACGCCTCTGACTCTATTCGATTAAGTGGGTTTTCCCCGATCAATCCCAATGCGGTCAGCGAAATCAGGGCTACGACCTTCAGTTCAGGTCGGGCAGGAAATGTCGCCGTGTCAACAGGGCAGTTGAACGCTGTAGATGGAGGCGGGATATCATCTCTAACCTTTGGAACAGGCAACGGTGGAGATGTGACGGTTAACGCTGCTGAATCTGTAGAAATGACTGGCGTATCACCTGGCATTCTTCGACCCAGCTCGGTGTCGGCTGCAACATTCAATGCTGGAAATGCTGGCAGCGTGACGGTCAACACATCAAGGTTGGTGCTTCGAGATGGAGGAATTGTTGGCTCTGCAACCTTTGCCACAGGCAATGCAACCAGTCTCACGATCAACGCCTCTGAGTCTGTAGAAGTGGGTAGTACGGCACCGGGAGTGCAATTTCCCAGCGTGGTGAGTTCAACGACTCCTATTTTGGATGAATTTACGCGACAGCTTTTTGGAGTGCCAGACTTGCCGTCTGGAGATTCTGGAGATGTGACAATTAAGACTCCTGTGTTGAGAGTGACCAATGGCGGTCAAGTCACTGTGAGGAATGATGGGCGAGGAAAGCCTGGGATGCTCAGGGTGAATACGAGTTCCCTCTTGTTAGATAACGGTACGATTACAGCTACGAGCATCAGTGGTCAGGGTGGCGATATCGAGCTGCAAGTGAAAGACGATTTAGTGCTGCGCGATCGCAGTCAAATCTCCACCAGGGCAGGTACTGTCAATACGGGTGGTGGCAATGGGGGGAATATCACCATCGACACAGGTGTCTTAGCAGTTTTGGACAACAGCAGCATCAACGCCAATGCCTTCCAAGGAACTGGAGGAAATATCCGCATCACAACTCGCGGAAACTTCGTGTCGCCTGATAGTTCTATCACAGCGAGTTCCACACTAGGAGTCAATGGGGTTGTGGAAATCAACAAACTAGTTGCTGACCCCTCTCAAGGATTAATCGAGTTGCCTGATGAGGTTGTTGGTGCTACAGGGCTAGTGACTACGGGCTGTTCCGTTGACACAGGTAGTAGCTTCGTCGTCACCGGACGAGGCGGCTTACCCGAAGACCCAACTCAAGCTCTCAGAGGTCAGACTGTTTGGCGAGATTTACGCCCTCCAAGGGTGGTAGGGAGAGAGAATATTCAGGGGAGAGGGCGAGACTTGCCCATGACTCATCCTCAATCGCCACTCGTTGAGGCGACGGGGTGGGTCAGGAATGCCAATGGTCAGGTTGAGTTGGTGGCTCATGCGCCTGATGTTACTCCGCAAAATCCTTGGTCTAGACCCACGGATTGCCAGACGCTCAACTCACGAAAGTAACTAAGATGGTTGAGTTCTGTGGTTGACGAATATCGCTCTTGTGTCACTCTGAGAAAATAAAAATCAAAGCCGATTGATGAAAGCCATTCCTACGAGGCCTGTGCGCGATCGCTTTCCTGATCCGGTTACCTGCCCAGAATAGAGTTAAAAGTTGGAAGGTTGAAGGCATGAAAAGACTTCGCCAATTTGTCCAAGTACAGAAGAGTTGGTCTATGGTTAGACTTCAGGTTTCACACTGGATTCTTTTCTGGCTGACTCTGTTCTTCGTGGCAGCCGTATTTCCTGTCGCCGCACAGCATTCTCACATTGCCTCCACAGAACAACACACGGCTGAGCCTTCAACCCAACTTGAACAAGGCAAAACCCTCTATCAGGCGGAGCAGTTTTCTGCGGCGGCGGCGATTTGGCAACAGGCAGCTCAAAATTATGCGGCTCAGGGCGATCGCCTTAATCAAGCTCTCTGCTTAAACTATCTCTCCCTAGCCTATCAAGATTTAGGACAATGGCAGGAGGCGGAGCGGGCGATTTCTCGAAGCCTAGAACTGATTACAAATAACCAACAACTAACAGCTAACAACAAACTCATCTTTGCTCAAGCCTTAAATACAAAAGGCAGTCTCCAGCTAGCAATGGGAACAGCCGAAGCGGCTCTTGAGACTTGGAAACAGGCAGAGAAAAGCTACGCCGAGGCCGGAGATGCATCGGGGATACTAGGGAGCCAGATTAATCAAGCCCAAGCTCTGCAAACATTAGGACTGTACCGACGGGCGAAAACAACCTTAGAGCAGGTGAATGAAAAGCTGCAAACCCAACTGGATTCCCCGCTTAAAGCCGCAGGATTGAGGAGTCTGGGGGTTGCGCTACAAGTTGTGGGGGACTTACAAAAATCTCAGGCTGTCTTAGAACAAAGTTTAGCGACGCAACAGCGTCTTAATTTGCCGGGGGATAGCAGCGCTACTCTTTTCAGTTTGGCGAATACCGCTAGAGCGTTGCAAGATTATAAAAAAGCTGAGGAGCTTTACCAAAAAGCCGCTCAAAACGCAATTGCTCCGCTGAGCAAACTCGAAGCGCAACTCAACCAACTCAGCCTTCAGATTCAAACCAAGGAGTGGGAAGCCGCACAAGCCTTGTTGCCTCAAATTCAGACGAACTTAAGCAACTTGCCCCCAAGCCGTGCCGCTATCTACGCTCAGGTTAATCTCGCTGAAAGCCTGATGAAAATAAGCGATCGCAAATCGGGTAAGGGGAATAAACAACAAGCTGCCAGTGCCCAAGGAATTGCTCAGCTTTTGGCTAAAGCTGTCCAACAAGCGAGAATGCTGAAGGATTCCACAGCCGAATCCTACGCTCTGGGTGAGTTGGCACATCTGTATGAACATACGCAGAACTTTCCAGAAGCACAAAGACTGACTCAGGAAGCGCTCAGTTTGGCTCAGGCGATTAATGCTTCAGATATTGCCTATCGTTGGCAGTGGCAGCTTGGTCGAATTCACAAACATCAGGGCGCACTTAAGGGAGAGTTAAGCCAGTCACATCAAGTTCAAGCGATCGCAGCTTACACCGAAGCCGTCAATACCCTCCAATCCCTACGCAGTGATTTGGTTGCAGTTAACCCTGATGTACAGTTTTCGTTTCGGGAGAGTGTCGAACCCATCTATCGTGAACTGGTTGAATTGCTCCTGCAATCCCTACCTGAATCAGGGGGAGTTTCTAGCCAAGAAAACCTCCAGCAAGCCCGCAAAGTAATTGAATCCCTTCAGCTCGCCGAATTAGACAATTTCTTTCGGGAAGCTTGTTTGAGTGCCAAGTCAGAGCAAATTGACCAAGTCGATCCCCAAGCAGCGATCATCTATCCGATTATTTTGCCCGACTACTTAGCGGTAATCCTCTCTTTACCGGATCAGCCTCTGCGCTACTACCAAACTCAGCTGCCTCAAAGTGAAGTTGAAAGCGTTTTGGAGCAATTATTACAATCCCTGAACCGAGCGTTCTCGAACAAAAAGCGTTTACGCCTCTCACAACAAGTTTATGACTGGCTGATCCGACCGGCTGAGGCTCAGTTGGCTGAAAGTAAAGTCAAAACTCTGGTATTTGTCCTAGATGGTTCCTTACGAAATCTGCCGATGGCAGCGCTCCACGACGGACAACAGTATCTCGTTGAGAAATATAGCATCGCTCTCAGCCAAGGGTTGCAGTTGTTGGAGCCGCGATCGCTTGTTCGTAATCGACTCACCGTCTTAACCGGCGGACTTACCGAGGCTCGCCAGGGCTTTTCCGCTTTGCCAGGAGTGCAGTCAGAACTCAAGCAAATTTCTTCTGAGGTGCGCTCTGAGACACTTTTAAATCAGGACTTTACTCAGAAAAGCTTGGAAAACAAGTTTAAGGCCGTAACCTTTCCTATTATTCACCTCGCTACCCACGCTCAGTTCAGTTCTAAATCCGAGAATACATTTCTCCTAACTTGGGATGGTCGCATTAAGGTGAAGGATTTCGATCAATTATTGCGAGCCAGAGAACGACAAAATAGCAACCCGATTGAATTACTCGTTCTCAGTGCCTGCCAAACGGCAGCAGGTGACAACCGGGCAACTTTAGGATTAGCCGGATTAGCGGTGCGCTCTGGGGCACGCAGTACTATGGCAACTTTATGGTCGGTATCAGACAACTCCACTGCCGCATTCATGGCTGAGTTTTACCGAGAGCTGTTCCAAACTCAGGTGAGCAAAGCTGAGGCTCTGCGTCAGGCTCAGCTCGCTTTGTTAAAGGAACCTAGATATGAACATCCCTATTACTGGGCTCCCTTTATTCTGGTGGGTAATTGGCTGTGACTCCAGAAGTATGAAGTTGAGATGAACTATTACTTATGAGTAAATTAATCAGTTAATTACTTCTATCTCAAGTTAAGGTATTTACTTTCAAGTTAAGGAATTAGAATTCAATTTTTAGGATTCATCTCTTAATAAGAGACAACTATATTTAGTGGGATAATAGATGACGAAATCCGAAAAATAGCATAATCTTAAGTATGCTAAATATATTTTTAGAAAGAGGTCGAAATTATGGATTGGCACAATGACCGTCTATCTATAAAGCTTTTCTCTGTCAGTCTATCCTTGAAACTACTGTTCCTCGCTGGCTTGCCAACACTGCTACATAGCCAATCAGCTTCGGCGATACCCAGTACAACCGTAGCCAGTGTGACGTTCGAGCCTGCGGGTGACGGGAAACCTGACGATGCAGCAGGAGGGGCATCGCGTGACGGCGGGATATGCTCTCAGGATGCACAGATAGGTCCGTCCGTCACTCCATTGAGACCTGCTACTCACTCCGAGTTAACGGTAGCTGAGCATCCCACGTTTTTTGTTTATGTGCCTCAGACTTCCGCCAATAAGGCACTATTTGTGATCAAGGATCAAGCTGAGAATTATTACTACGAAAAAACCATTTCAATTTCTCATACAGCGGGTATTGTTAGCTTCAAGCTCCCGGATGAAGCCCCAGCACTAGAAATTGGCAAGACTTATCAGTGGTCTTTTGTCGTGATTTGTGGAGAGGCAATCAGACCGGATAATCCTGGGGTAGAAGGTCGAATACAGAGAGTTGCAGCGAACCCAGCTTTGAGTCAGCTCAAAAGTTTGTCACCCCTGGAACGTGCCGCCTTATACGGAAAAAATGGTATTTGGTACGATACGCTGACTAGCCTTGCTGAACAACGGCGATCACAACCCAACGATTCGACCTTAGCCGCGACCTGGGAGAAGCTGTTAAAATCAGTAGGTCTGGAGGCGATCGCAACAAAACCGCTGTTACAATAGGAAGCTATTGTATTAGGTGCCAGATACCCGATGGCGAATGGCTAAAGGCTAATACTAAAGAAAAACGCTAACAAGCATTTAGCAAGCGTAATCGGGGGGGGTATCTTGTTAATTCTGGTTACCAATGATACATGTGGCTAAATCTCAAGCAGCGAATTTGGGAATGGCGAGGGGTACTGGTTACCGCTCCCACTGTAGCCGGAATAGTAATTGCAGCTAGCTCGGCTGGATTGTTCCAGCTGCTAGAATGGACGGCCTACGATCAATTTTTTCGCCTGCGTCCCAGAGAGCCCGTTGACCCTCGAATTATCATTGTGACCATTGGTGAGTCAGATCTCAGCCAAGTTGGGAAAGGCCAACTGCCTGATGCAGTCCTTGCTCGATTAATCGAGAAAATAAAAGTACAGCAACCTACAGCCATTGGTCTCGATCTGTATCGCAATTTTCCCGTAGAACCGGGTCATCAGGCATTACTTAAGGTATTTAACTCCACACCCAACCTGATTGGTGTTGAAAAAGTGGTTGGAGAGAGTGTGGAACCGCCTGCCACCTTGCGTCAGCTTGGTCAAGTTGGGATTGCGGATTTGGTGTTAGATGCCGATGGCAAAGTGCGTCGCGGCTTATTGACAGTTAAGGACAAAGGCAAAACCCAAGAAAGCCTGGGGACGAAGCTGGCTTTAATGTATCTAAAAAGCAAGGGGCTTAAGCTCCAGGTGGTGGATGCTCGCAAGAAGCATTATCAATTGGGTCGAGCATTATTTAAGCCCTTTACGGGAAATGAGGCAGGCTATAGCCGCACAAACTCCGGTGGCTACCAGATTTTGTTGAACTATCGCGGAAATCAAAAAAATTTCCGTACTATATCGATGACAGAGGTTCTAGAAAACCGGATACCGCGAGATTGGGTGCGCGATGTTTCAAAAGGGGTTTTCGCCGGACAGGTTGTCTTAATTGGTGCGACTGGACAAAGTTCCAATGACTTTTTTTTTACTCCCTACAGTAGCCGTTTCTTCAGCATTTTTCCCAGCTCAAAACGCAGCCCAAAACGAATACCTGGCGTAATCATTCATGCTAATTTAACGAGTCAGATTTTGAGTGCTGCTTTAAATGGACGACCGTTAATTAACACTTGGGAAAAACCGCTTGAGTATCTGTGGATTTTGGGCTGGTCGTTTACGGGTGCCGCAGTCCGTTGGCTATTGTTTCAGAAAAAACTGTTTAGAAATAAAATCGTTTCGAGATGGACAGCTCTTGGCATTTTTACGTTATTGCCAGTGGGCATTCTCTTAAGTAGCAGTTATTTAGTCTTTCTAGAAGGCTGGTGGATACCTGTCGTAGCCCCGTTATTGGCTTTGATGGGGTCTACAGTAGCGATCGCAAGTTACTATCGCATCGAATTGCAACGGGAAAAGGCTGACTTGGAACTGATACTGGAGACGACTACCGAACACTACGATACCATGACCACTGAGCTGCAAAACCAGGCAGAGGAGGCAGCCCGAGAAAGCGAGAGAAGGCTAGCTCAATTCCTAGAAGGTGTTTCGGTCGGTGTGGCGGTAATTGATGCGAATGGCAACCCTTATTTTGCCAATCACAAGGCACAGGAGTTACTGGGAAAAGGAGTCGTTCCCGATATCAGCGTTGAACATTTGGCAGAGGTCTATCAATACTTTATTGCTGGTACGAATCAAGTTTACCCGGTAGAAAACTTACCCATCGTGCGGGCGCTGAGAGGTGAACGAACCACCGCTGATGATATCGAAATCCACCGAGCAGATAGGAGTATTCCCATCGAAGCTTGGGGAACTCCGATCTATGATGAATCTGGCAATGTAGCTTATGCGATCGCTGCCTTTCAGGACATCACAGAACGTAGACGAGCTGAGGAAGCCCTCAGGCAGGCAGAAGAAAAGTATCGAAGTATCTTTGAAAATGCGCTGGAAGGTATCTTTCAAATAGCGCCCGACGGACGTTATCTTAGTGCAAATCCTGCCTTAGCACAGATTTTTGGCTACAACTCTCCTGAAGACTTGATAGCAACAATGACTGACATTCAGCATCAACTGTATGTTGAGCCGCATCGTCATCACGAATTCATCGCTTTAATGCAGCAACATGGTGCTGTGTCTGGGTTTGAGTTTCAGGCTTATCGTCAAGATGGCAGCATCATCTGGGTGAGACAGAATGCGCGTGCGGTCTACGATGCTAATGGTCTACTACTCTACTATCAAGGCTTTGTTGAAGACATTACCGAACGTAAACGAGCAGAAGCAGAGCGGATAAAGTTTACAAATCAGCTGTATCAACTCAACCAAGCGAATGAGCGCTTTGTGCCGCGTCAATTTCTCCAGTTACTCAACAAAGAAAGTATTATTGATGTCCAATTAGGCGACCAGGTACAGCTCCACATGTCAGTTCTGTTTGCCGATATTCGTAACTTCACAACTCTGTCGGAAAAGATGACTCCGGCAGAAAATTTCCGATTTATCAATGCTTACTTGAGTCACATGGAGCCGGCCATCCTGGAAAATAACGGCTTCATTGATAAATATATTGGGGATGCGATTATGGCGCTGTTTAGCGGCAGTGCCGATGATGCGGTTAGGGCTGGGATTGACATGTTACATCGACTGGCTGAATATAATACAACCAGAACTACACCAGAACATCTACCTATCCAAATCGGCATTGGCATTAACACAGGTTCATTGATGCTGGGAACTGTAGGTGGCCCCACCCGGATGGATAGCACCGTGATTAGTGATGCGGTTAATTTAGCCTCTCGTATGGAAGGGTTGACGAAAGAGTATGGGGTGTCGATGCTCATCTCTCATCACACGTTTCGGTATTTGCATCACCCCGTTATGTATGCTTTTCGCGTGATTGATCGCGTCACGGTTAAGGGCAAATCAGAAATGGTGTCCGTCTTTGAAATTTTTGAGGCCGATCCACCGGAACTTCGAGAGGGTAAACTAGCCACAAAAGCAACCTTTGAACAAGCTCTATTTCTTTACACAAGAAATGCCTTGAGAGAAGCGGCACAACTTTTTCAAGATTGTCTAGAACTGGCTCCTGAGGATAGAGTGGCTCAAATTTACCTACAACGCTGTCAGCATCTGGCGATCGCAGCTCTCGCTGAGTAACTCTATAAAAGCAATCTTGGGAAGCCAGCGCTGTACCCTCCCTTGGTTAGGATTGATAACATAGTTGGACGTACCTGAGCTGATTGAGGGGGAGCAGTGGGTTTATTTGATGATTTCAATCGGTTTCTGGAAGACCGCCTGGAGGAGTTTCTCCGCAATAATCCTCATCTAGAGTTACAGGCACTTGAAGAACAGCTCCGGGAGCAGGAAGAGGATACGCTCCGGTTGATTGGTGACTTGAATCAGCAGCAAAAAAATTTGCAAGACGAAATTTTAGCGATCGCGCAAGACATCCAGCGCTGGCACGAGCGAGTCGAAAAAGCCCAGTCTCACGGCAGGCAAGATTTGGCTCAAGCGGCTCAAGAGCGAGAAGCCTCTCTCCTGCGTCAGGGGAATCAGCGATGGGGACAGATGGAAGGCGTCAAACAGCGAATTACACAATCTCAGGAACTGATTCGTCAAATTCAAACCCGTCGCCAGGAAGTCCGCACCAAAGCCAAAGAGGTAGAAGCGGCGCGTGCGAGTAATCAGGCTCAGAGCCAAGCAGAGACTTTTGGCTGGAACCAAAGTAGCAGCCGCCAGAGCTACAGCGGCTCAGATCCATTAGATGATCAGTTTAGACGTTGGGAATTGCAAGAAGAGTTAGACCAGATGAAGCGGAATCTGGGTCGCTGAGTTAGAGGCTAGTGTTAAGATAAAAAGCTTCAAAGATATCCCATGAGGATATAAATAGCAATTTATCCCACGCCTAAAAGGACGTGGGCTTTCTTGCTTAGGTTCTGTAATTCGTAATTATTTGGTCAAATTCTGGAACTCTGCTCGTTCTTGACCGCTTCTGGAGTACGGCGGATGGTGAAGGAGATTTCGCGAGTGGCTTGAGGCAGTTGCTTCGTGGAGGATGGATTAAGTTTAGACCCGTTGGATGCCTTGGTAAACTCATCCCTTAATGCTGTCTGTACTAGCTTAGGATCGGATTGAGTAGACGGCGACTGAAAAGACCAGCCTGAGTATTTACCATAGTTGGAAGCGATCGCTAACACAGCTCCAGCCACAATAAAGACAGGTAGTGGCAAAGTGAAGTTTTTCATCCACTGATAAAGTTCCACCATCCCAAACACAACCAGAACGCTGGTAATCCAAACTCGCATAACGTTAGCCCTCGTCCTATCCAACTGTATCTCTTATTACCAAATCTGTCCCATAGAGGCTCTTAAATTTTCCGTCTTTTTTTCCCCTGTCCTCTTTGCTTTGCAGCTTTCTGAACTGGGGGTCATTGAACCTGATTTGGTATGACTCCTGTCTATCAAAATAAAGCGCGAGAGGCAACATTAGCCCCTCGCGAACTCCAAAATTCTGATGGAACTTAACCCCGAACGAATTAGACTTTGGCAACCGCTGGGGATTTGGTGGCGGTCAAGCGCTCATAAGTGGCTCGCATTTTTAGCCCAACCAGAACCTGGAACAATCCAGAGCCATTGTTAGAGCCGGGATAATCTGGGTGCTTGAGCATCAGCTCGGTCATCTCACCATAGAACTTGGTTGAGGTATTGCTGAGGTGACTTTCGATATAGATCATCTCCTCCAGATTGTCGAACTGACCATCCACTTCTAGGACTGAAACATCATGACCGTAATAAGAGTCGGGGCCGTAGAAGAGTTTGATGCCAGGATAAGCGCAGGTCAGCTTGCGACCGCAAGGTCTCCAGTCAATGGTTGAGCCTTCATCAAACAGGTAGACTGGCTCAAAACCTTCCACGCCGTCCTTCTGAAGCAGGCGGACGCGCAGGATCTTGCTCTCCTTGTCATCTGGCAGAAGCTGCGTGGGCAAGATTTGAATAACAACGTCAGCGAATTCTTTTTGAGGCTCAATGTAAGCCGAAAAGTCAGGGCGTCTGGCATTAATCGCGGCAATTACATCCTCGTAGCGGTGTCCCCGCTCGGCCATGTCTCGCTGGATTTTCCAGTTGACTTTGACTTCATCACTGATGTCGAGATATACGCCAAAATCAATTAGCGATCGCACCCGTTCATCGTACAGAGGATGAAGCCCCTCAATCACAATGATTTTGTTTGGCTCGACCCGCTCTGGTGGATCGAGTTCGCCCGTTTCATGGTTGTAGATTGGCTTGTCAATGGCTTTACCTTCCTTGAGCGCTTTGATCTGCTCATACATCAGGTCAAAGTTATTCGCTTTAGGATTGAGGGCGGTAACTCCTTGTTCTTTGCGCTGTTTTCGGTCTAGACAGTGATAATCGTCTAAACAGATCACCGTCATGAACTCTTCGCCAAATAAATCTATCAAGCGGCGCAGAAATGTTGACTTACCGCATCCAGAGTCTCCAGCTACACCAATTAATACCACGCGGTCCGGCTGAGTGGTCATATCTTCCCTCTAACGCAATACATAAATTTCAAAAAAGTTTTGAGCAATCTAAATCCACAGCCTCGGGTCAACCCGTCTGTTTCTGGGGTGCCGTTTTCACACACCATGAAGGCATGGTGTCCTAAAGTACTATCCCTCAGGGAAGACTCCAGCAAGGCACGGCGTAAGTATTTACTACTAGCTACTAACAGTGGATTTTACCAAAATGAGATTAACGATACAAGGCTTAATGTAAGCTGTCCGATCCCACTCAGTATTTATGCTAAGGTAGCTCGTGCATTTTGTGTAAAGAAAAAATTAAATTGACTCAAGGTTGACAGAATTCCCGCCAACGGCTCAGTAACCTGAGACTACAGGGGTTACGGTTGACTAAACAATGACAACCGTGAAACTGGGCTGGGCATAGTTTTACAATGTTACGCTAATAGTGCTGTCTTGGGCTCATTTGGCCTATCCTCCAATCCTGCGTTGGAGTTGGCTTGTGGTAGCAAGGGCACGGATTAGCAACAAGAGTGAAGTCTGGTTTGGAGATTATTGAAGCTATGTACAGTCCCAGCGCGGCTGCGAATTCCGCAAATCCAACGGAATTGAGTACTCGCATGTTTGTTTACGAAGTGGTGGGTCTACGTCAGAGTACAAATACTGACCAGTTGAACTACCCAATTCGACAAAGCGGCAGTGTATTTATCACAGTGCCCTATAGTCGCATGAATCAAGAGATGCAGCGGATTACCCGCATGGGTGGCAAAATTGTCAGTATCCAGCCTCTTACGGCTGACAACCAAGCCAATGGACAGGCCGCCGCAAAAGCTCAACCGAAAGCTGAACCAGGAGCTGAACCACAGCAAATCCAGTCAGAAGAGAAAGGCAAGCCTATGACTCAAGCAAAATCGAAAGCTGACATTCCCGTCAACATCTACCGCCCCAACGCGCCCTTTGTTGGTAAGTGCATCTCCAATAAAGAACTTGTCAAGGAAGGGGGAATCGGTACTTGCCGTCACCTGATCTTCGACATTTCTGCCGGAGATTTACGCTATCTCGAAGGTCAGAGTATCGGCATCATCCCCGATGGAACTGATGACAAGGGCAAACCTCATAAGCTACGGCTGTACTCCATTGCCTCAACTCGTCATGGCGATAATTTAGACGATAAGACGGTTTCTCTTTGTGTGAGACAGCTAGAGTACAAGCATCCGGAAACAGGTGAAACGGTTTTTGGCGTTTGCTCCACGTTCCTATGCAATATGGAGGAAGGCGCAGACGTAAAAATCACTGGCCCGGTGGGTAAAGAGATGTTGTTACCCGACGATCCGGAAGCCACCGTAATCATGATGGCAACAGGAACTGGAATTGCACCATTCCGGGCTTTCCTGTGGCGGATGTTCTTTGAGCAGCATGAAGACTACAAGTTTAAGGGTCTAGCTTGGTTAATCTTTGGTGTAACCACGACTCCAAACATTCTCTACAAGGAGCAGTTGGAGGAGTTGCAGGAGAAATTCCCAGATAACTTCCGCCTTACCTATGCCATCAGCCGGGAACAAAAAAATTCTGAAGGCGGTAGAATGTACATTCAGCATCGGGTTGGGGAACATGCTGACGATCTCTGGAGCTTGATGCAGAAACCCAATACTCACACCTACATCTGCGGTCTCAAGGGCATGGAAGACGGTATTGATTCCGCACTCACGGTAGCTGCCGAGAAGAATGGGGTTACCTGGTCTGAGTACCAACGGCAAATGAAGAAAGCTGGTCGCTGGCACGTTGAAACCTACTAGTCGTGAAGGTCGGCAGAAGTCTTCCACTCGTTCGAGTACCTATGGGGGGAAGAGAGGGAACTGGGAACTGGTGGGTTATTTCTGCCACACCGTCCTCAGTTGATTTTGAGCCGAACTGAATTCGACACCAACAATAATCCAATATTAAAGGCGCGTCTGTATGGTTGGCTTAAAACCAGTGAACAGACGCGCTAATTATTGTGAGGCTCATCTGTTTGAAGGGAAGGCAGAAGGCTCTGATGTTCCTTCAGAATCCAGGATATGAGCAAGGGTGCGATCGCCCAACGACCCTCACCAATTGCTAATAACTCCCACTAGAACTGATGTCTCCCCACTTACCCTCTTCAAGAGCCGCTTGCTCGAATCGTGAGAATTACGTTAAATTTAGTTAAGATAACGTTACAAGTTCCTGTCTTTGCCGTTATAAGGCTCAAACCCCTAAACTTGTGACAAAAAGATAGATAGGGTGTAACGGTAACAATTTCTGTTCATGCAATTTTTTGAGCTAAGTTTTATTGTCCCTAATGCTCATGTAGCGCTAAGGCCAGCCTGTATGACCAGTATCTAGAGGTTAATCAGAGATGAAAATTTCCTGGAGAATAATATTACTTTGGACATTACCAGCCCTCGTTATAGGGTTTTTCCTATGGCAGGGAGCCTTTTCGACGCCTGCTGCTGATATGGGTAGAAACACGGCTAGCACTCGCATGACCTATGGTCGATTCTTGGAGTATTTAGATGCCGGGAGAGTTACCAGTGTTGACCTCTACGATGGTGGTCGGACGGCAATTGTGGAAGCGGTCGATACAGAACTCGATAACCGCATCCAGCGGCTGCGAGTTGATCTACCGACCAATGCGCCAGAACTCGTTGCCAAACTCAGAGAATCAAATATCAGCCTAGATGCACATCCAGCGCGAAATGATGGAGCCATTTGGGGACTGCTGGGGAATTTAATTTTCCCGATTCTCTTGATTGCTGGCTTGTTTTTCCTGTTTCGTCGTTCTAGCAACATCACGGGTGGCCCCGGTCAAGCGATGAACTTCGGGAAATCCAAGGCCAGATTTCAGATGGAAGCCAAAACCGGCATTCTGTTCAACGATGTGGCTGGAATTGAAGAAGCCAAAGAAGAACTACAAGAGGTTGTGACTTTCCTCAAACAACCTGAACGGTTTACAGCCGTGGGTGCACGCATTCCCAAAGGGGTGCTGTTGGTTGGCCCTCCAGGTACCGGAAAAACCCTGTTAGCCAAAGCGATCGCAGGTGAAGCAGGAGTCCCCTTCTTCAGCATCTCCGGTAGTGAATTCGTGGAAATGTTCGTCGGGGTGGGTGCCTCCCGCGTTCGTGACTTGTTCAAAAAAGCCAAAGAAAACGCCCCCTGCCTTGTGTTTATCGATGAAATTGACGCTGTGGGTAGACAGCGTGGCGCAGGAATCGGCGGTGGTAACGATGAACGAGAGCAAACCCTCAACCAGTTGCTCACGGAAATGGATGGTTTTGAAGGCAATACCGGGATTATCATCATTGCCGCTACAAACCGCCCCGATGTTCTGGATACCGCTTTGTTACGTCCCGGACGTTTTGATCGCCAAGTGATTGTTGATGCGCCTGAGATGAAGGGACGGGTTGGCATCTTGGATGTTCACGCCCGGAACAAGAAACTCGCGCCAGAAGTTTCGATCGAAGCGATCGCACGACGGACTCCTGGATTTACGGGTGCTGACTTAGCCAACCTGCTCAACGAAGCCGCCATTCTTACCGCCCGACGCCGCAAAGAAGCGATCACCATGCTGGAAATCAACGACGCCGTTGACCGCGTTGTCGCAGGTATGGAAGGGACACCCCTAGTGGATAGCAAGAGCAAGCGCTTGATTGCTTACCATGAAATCGGACATGCGATCGTGGGAACCCTGGTTAAAGACCACGACCCTGTACAAAAAGTGACCTTAATTCCTCGCGGACAAGCTCAAGGTCTGACTTGGTTTACCCCCAACGAGGAGCAAGGCTTAATCACCAGAGCACAACTCAAAGCTCGGATTTCAGGAGCTTTGGGCGGTAGAGCCGCAGAAGAAGAGATTTTCGGGTATTCCGAAGTGACGACCGGTGCGGGGGGTGACTTACAACAAGTCACTGGCATGGCACGACAAATGGTCACCCGGTTTGGGATGTCTGATTTAGGCCCGATGTCTCTTGAAAGCCAAGAAGGAGAAGTCTTCCTCGGCGGTGGATTGATGTCGAGAGCGGAGTATTCCGAAGTCGTTGCTTCACGGATTGATGAGCAAGTTCGTCTGATTGTTGAACATTGCCACGACGATGCACGTCGGATTATTCGAGAAAATCGTGTTGTGATTGACCGCTTGGTGGATCTGTTGATTGAGAAGGAAACGATTGACGGTCAAGAGTTCCGTCAAATTGTTGCTGAGTATACAGATGTGCCTGACAAGGAGCAATACGTGCCTCAGCTGTAACCTGGAAACTTTAAACGAATAAGTCGATGGAGATGGTATTAAATCATCTCCATTTTTTTTGCTGGTCGGTACTATTTTTTGATATTCTCGAAAATTTAAGTGAATTTCATAAAGTTCCTATGTTCATACCAAGTTGTATTCAAACATATAACTCTCTCTCTCTCTTACCTCAGCGTCCTGGAGTGCCTCTGTGGTTTGTTAAATTCTACTAAGAGCAGCAACTCAGTATCAGTACGACTTCACCTCTTGGTTGGGTCGTATCAGTTGCAGAACTAGACCTTCAGCCAAGACCAATCCTGAGAAATGATATGCTGAGAAACATTTAGACAAGTCGGTTCCTATCCGGAAGCCAACCTTTTGGTTCCAATCTTGAGCGTTCGTATATCAGGTGCCATGCATCTTGCATCGCCGATTAGAATCTACGCTCTTTTCTCGCACATACAAGCATAGAAAAGTTATTTCCTCATCTCCTCCATCTATTTTTTGGATGATTAGAACTCGCCTCAGGTATATCAAGAACTTTCTATCAGGTAGCTGGAACAAACTTTTATTGTCTCAGCAGGAGAGCGATTCCTTATTCTCGCAACGAGATGAACCCAATGCGATCGCCCTTTTTAAGCAAAAGATTCGACGTAGAACCTCTCTATTACTCTTCCTGGGTATTCTGAGTTTTTTTCTCGGTATTGCCTATAGTCTCATCTACAGAACTTCGGATGACCTCGAATACACAGAAGTTGAGGAATATACTGAAGTCGAGGCTAGAGCTAACCTTCCTTCCGAGGCTAAATCCTCTACCCTTGCCTCTAAAGATAACATTAAAATCAAAGCCGTTGGAGACATTGTTCCCGGCACTAACTATCCCAATAATCGGCTCCACTCCAAAAAGACGGTTCTTTTTCAATCAGTTAAACCGCTCCTCCAAGGGGCTGATTTTTTATTCGGAAATTTTGAAAGTACATTAACCAACTATCCTTACTCTTCTAAAGGTGTCGGAGGTGGACTGATAGTTCCCTTTCGCACGCCTCCTAGCTATACCCAACTTTTAAAAGAAGCTGGGTTTGATATTTTGAGCGTTGCCAATAACCATTCTTTTGATTTCTATGCGCAGGGATTCAAAGACACCATCCAAAATCTTGATAAAACCGGAATTAAAGCTGTTGGCAAAAAAGGTCAAATCTTGATTGCTCACTATCAAGGTTTATCGATTGCTTGGATTGGTTTTAGCTACCTTGACAATCATAATTCCATCAATAAACTAGCTAAAGCTAAAGCTTTGCTAGCAAAAGCCAGTAAACGTGCTGATATTGTCGTGATTTCTGTTCATGCAGGTGCAGAGGGAACAGATGCAATGCGCGTCCGCAACCAAACAGAAGTTTTTGCCGGTGAAAATCGGGGAAACTTGGTGAAGTTTGCTCACGCCATGATTGATAGCGGTGCCGATTTAATTTTGGGGCATAGCCCTCACGTTCCTAGAGCCTTAGAACTCTATAAAGGTAAGTTAATTGCCTATTCTTTGGGCAATTTTATGGGATACCGCACGCTTTCCACTAACGCCGAACTAGCCTATTCTCTGGTCTTAGAAGTGGAACTCAATAAAAAGGGAGACTTTGTAACTGGAAAAATTCTTCCTGTTTACCTAAATCGCCAAGGTATTCCTTACCCTGATCGCCAGGGTCGCAGTATCAAGCTAATTCGCCAACTGACTCAGCTCGATTTTCCCAAGACTCCCTTGACGGTTAAGAACAATGGTCAAATCCTGCGGAAGTAATAAGTTATATCACCTAGAATAGAAGCGTGGATTACTAAAATGCCCTATGAAGTGGAGCATAAAGGGTCTGACCCCTCATCCCGCTTGCTTTTAAATTTGATACTAAATGTAGAGGAGTTAATAAATTAGCGCCCTACTATATTCATTCCTTAGGATGAGCCGAAAATCAACGGATAACGCTAATTTTGTATTAAATTGAGTGGGTAGGTACCAGAATCACTTAGCTATATATAATCTCTGGATTACCAGTAGATCAAAGCATCAAGGCAATTCTTTATACCATTAAGTGGGCAGGTGAAGACCTCCCGCGGTTGAAATCTGGTAGATTGAATCGTTTTTTCACCAACGGCTTACGAACTCTTCACAAACTCTTCACATATTATATCTAAGTTTTAAATAGTGCCAGGGAGTCCGGAGATCTTTATGAATTTTGGACAAAATCATCAACAATGCTTAGACAGACTAATCTGGGTTACTGAGCAGCTAAAGGTAGAAGCTCCTGTAAACCAACTTGCCAAGATTGCTAAGCTGATTGTCCAAACAATGGATAGCCCTTGGCGTTATTTTCATTCAACCGAGCATATTTTTGAAGTGGGTGGAGATGGAGACGCGATTGAAGTACTAGCTGCTTTATTTCATGATGTTGTATACGTGCAAGTTGATAAGAGCGTCAATTTCAATCTTACCTATTACCTAGCTCCCTTTATTGAGGAGGATAGGGGAAAGCTGTTCATTCGAGAACACAGTGATTTGCCTGATGATGTGCTCTTTGAAATGGTGGCAATAGTCTTTGGTTTTGTTCCCGGTCAAGCACTTTCTCCATTTGGAGGGCAAAATGAATTCCTGAGTGCGCTCGTGGCTGCTAAGGCTTTGGAGCCGTTTCTCAGTCCGGCGTTGATTATTCAGGTCGCAGCTTGTATCGAAGCGACGATTCCCTTCCGGTCAAAATCGGAATCGGGTTTCAGTACAAGCGAATTATTGCATCAACGTTTGAGGTCAATTAATCAAAAGTTCAATCTTCAGCTGACAGACGAAGATGTTGTTCAAGCCGTGAAGAGGTCGGTGAGATTAGCCAACCGGGATGTCGGAAATTTTGCCGATCCAAGTTCTGCTGTTTTTTTAACGAACACTTGGAGTTTATTACCAGAAATCAATCATAATCTCCGTAAATGCGGTTCTTACACGGTTCGTGATTACCGAGAGGCCATGCAAAAAATGTTGGGTTTTTTGAATTGTCTCAAGCCAGAACTCGTTTTCCAGCAGTTTCAAGGAGAGCCGGATGACCACACTTATCAATGTTTAGTGAAGCGAACCACGAAGAATGTGGAAGTAGCACGGCTTTACCTGGAAAGTAAACTAGTCGCGATCGCTATTATTGAAGCCCTTTCTTTACGCTTTGGCTCGGATGTTTCGCTATCTACCATGATTGGAGAATTACCCGGTTCCGAATTTTCAGTCGGTCGATTGAAAGATTGGTTCCCCAATATTGCTAACTCCTATCAACCGGCAACGCCTGTTGAACGAGAAGTTTTAAATTTGTTAGAGAAAGGACGAGGTAAGAGTTCAAATTATGATATTAAAAACTCTCCCTTAACAGCATTTGTGGTTAAATATATCGGGTTTAATGACGTTCGACGCCTGCGGGAGCGATCGCAAGCATTTTTTCAAGGAACTATTTCTTCCGAAGATTACCTGGCTAGCTGCAATGGTGAGCTAACCAGAATCATATCTAACGGAGTTATCAAACTCTTGGAAAATCGCCAAGCTGCATTGATGTCTGGGAATAGCTATCTCCTCGTTCCATCAAAAGCGTAGAGAGCTAATCCAAATTCTAAAGTCCTAAATCCAAATCCAAAATCGGTTGAGCGACTGCACCCGATAAATCAGTATTTTGAAGTCCAATCTCATCAAACTTTGCGCCTGTCAAGTCAGCTCCTCTAAACGAGGTTCCGGAAGCACGCCTGATTTCTCGAACCGCTAATATGAGAGAATTCATCGTTAAACCGATGTAAGCTAGGGATAAAGCACCCCAAAAAACTCCCCAAACGAACTTTTGTACACTTAGATAGGCGATCGCTGTTGCTCCGGTGAAGAAGGCAAAGCCATATCCAGCAACAGCTCCCGCAGCCGCAACCGCAGCAGCTACGAGGGGGTGGCGAACTCTCAAACAAATCAGTGCCATGATCACTCCTCCCAATACTGCCCCAGCGATCGCAAATTGGGTATTATTGTTCGTGGTACTTCCTCCATAAAAAAAACCTAGCAACGCCCCCGACGCAGCACCCGATACTATCGTCGCGATCCGCTTCGCTAGGGACTTAGGGCGCATCATTACTCTTAACCCTGAAAACGTCCCAGAAATCGCCAAACTCACGCCTAAAGCAATCACAAAAGACCAACCTCCCTCTGCAGGTGTTCGACCCAAAAGTCCAAAAATCATTTGACTAAATGAATTGGCTGATATTAAAGCCACGACCACAGCAACCACCATAGAAGGGATAGACTGCCTAAGGGTTTGACCCGTCTTAACTCGCTCAAAATTAGCTCCCTGCAACAGAGCGTGACTAAAATCACAACCCCGAAGATCACAACCGCTAAAATTAGCTCCATTTAAGTTCTGACCATTGAACGAGCGATTTCGCAAGTCCTGATTCGCAAAATTAAGTGGGGATGAGCTTGCCATAATTGAGTCGGTGAAAGCCTTCAAACCATGAATCATCGATACCAGATTGGCATAAAGCAATTATTGCTGGCAGGGGGAACGGGACTATTACTCTTGCCCCTGATACTCTACGGGTGGCTCCATTCCCAGCGCCCACCCCGAACCACTCAAGAGCGATCGCTATTTCAAGGCATTGTCTACAAACGCGAGGTTCGCTCCACACCCCGTCCGTTGATGATTCATATTGTCACAATTAACTTAAAAGCACCTGGCGTTAAATTACTGGTTACCCCAGGAACACCTGCTCCTGAAAAGAGAGAAGTCCCCACCGAAATCAGCGCCCGAACCACATCAGAATTTCTCAAACAGTTCAAGCTACAATTAGCCATCAATGCCAGCTTCTTCTATCCCTTTCGTGAAGTAACGCCGTGGGACTACTATCCTCGTCGTGGCGATCGTGCTAATGTAGTCGGACAAGCCATCTCGAATGGCGCGAGTTACTCCTCCCATGAATCAGATTGGCCTGTACTGTGCTTTATGAGGAGCCAAGTAGGCGATAGCGTTCAACTCTTAAAGGGTAAAGCGTGCCCTAAAGGTACAGTTCATGCTGTGGCAGGTAATCAGCTCCTAGTTGAGCGTGGCAATGCCGTAAAATTGAATCTAGATATAAACGACAGGAACAGACCCTACCCGCGTGTTGCCGTGGCGATGGACAAAGCAGGTGAGAAACTTTGGCTGATTGCGATCGATGGCAAGCAGCCGCTTTATAGCGAAGGAGCAACCCTAGCAGAGCTGACAAAAATTATTGTGGATTTAGGCGCGGATTCAGCCTTAAATCTAGATGGTGGCGGTTCAACAACCGTGGTCGCAGCCACTCCAGAAGGAGCCACCGTGTTAAATGCTCCCGCTCATACCAAGCTTCCCATGCGTGAACGTCCAGTTGCCAATCACATAGGATTCTATGCCTTACCAACATCTAAGGATTGAGCATTGATTAACCGCCCATTTCCTGCGTAAGGGCATGGCATTGCCATGCCCTTACAGAATGGATTGTCAAATTCTGTCTCAAATCTCTGGTTCAAGTCCGGCTGCCCTGAGTTGTGCGGCTAATCGTTCGGCTCGTTGTTGAGCAATTTCCTTTTCTTGCCTTTCTTGGTTCACTGACTCCGAACCCCAGAGCAACAGTTCCCCATTGTCATCCCACCAGCGTAACCAGTAACCTGTCCGATTTTCTCTAGTGCCTTGCCATACTCCCAGAAATAACCCCATTTGGGCAATCCAATAACGGTGATTGGTATCAGGACTTTGTAGCTGATATCGTCTTTGCTCATCTAAGTGATAAACTTCAAGTTCCCCTGCATCGGGTTCAAAAATGATGTAATTGGGAACTACTAGGACTTGCTCATAGAAAAACCATTTACCTGGGGGGTAGGTAGGCTTGATGGAATACTCACCCCCTTCTGTATCCGAGAGAAATTCCATCACAATGACTGGAATATCACCTTGAAGTTGGGGTGTGTAGCTGCGTTTAACTTCTTCCCGTGGAACCTGAATCGATGGTATATATGCCCAGTCGGGAGCTTTGACGACTATCTTTTGATTCACTGTGGCACAGAGGCCGTAGTTAGTCGTACTTAGGGAATTGGCTGGAAGCTTTCCCGCGATTTCCAAGCTTTCGGTTAAAGCGGCGGCAAGAGAGGGCTGATTAATGTTGTCCACGGGTTCGTCGTCTAGAACAAAGTCATCTGGTAGCTTTTCCCAGGTGATTTCGTAATTGGCGCTACTAGCTAACATGGTATGACTCACGGGTCAAATCGCACTTTCTACCTACACAGATAGTTCAACACTAGGGCTGAAAGTCCTGTGTAGCTTTAATGTAGCGTTTGGAGGTGGATGATGAACGTTCTAGTGCAACGTGGCAAAAGTTTTCCACCACTTCAATAGGATTAAAGTAAAGTCTTGCCCCCCCGCTCCCCTGCTCTCTTGCTCCCCCTCTCCCGGCGATCGCTCCTGCTCGATTCAGGGGCAGCAACCACTACGACTTATGGACAGGTAAGCGCTAGCTGGTTTCTGAGGTAACCTAGTTTTGGCTCAGCGCCAGTATTGCATTCTACAAAAACGATATCGGTCTTAGCCATTTGCAGCTTATGGGAGACGGTTTTTCCTGCTCCCCCAATCCGCGTCACTCTAACAGCCGCTTCTCCCGGAAACTGAACGAACAATAACAGCCCGATCACCAAGACTAGAGCATTAGCCAGTAGGGAAAGCCTGAATGCCTGTTTGTAATTTAATTTGAACTTTGGCTGAAATCTCATGTTTTGTACCCAAAAAGGAAAAGATATACAACTGCAATGGCAACCAGTAGCATTAAACGCAATCACGTAAACGTACAAGGCCAAGGCAATCAAACGCTGATTTTTGCTCACGGTTTCGGGGCTGATCAGACGGTTTGGCGACATATTGTAGCCGCCTTTGAATCCGACTATCGCATTGTACTCTTCGACCATGTGGGGGCGGGTAAGTCCGATTTTACCGCCTACAGCCGATCGCGCTACAGCAGTCTTTACGGCTATGCAGAAGATTTACTAGAACTATGCGCCGAATTAAAACTGACTCACTCTATTTTGGTCGGTCATTCCGTCAGCGCCATGATTGGTTTACTCGCATCTCTAATCCAGCCAGAGCGCTTTAGTCACTTGATCTTTATTGGTGCATCACCCCGTTACCTCAACGATGTAGACTACTACGGTGGCTTTGAGCAGTCTGACCTGGATACCTTATATGCTGCAATGTCTGCTAATTACGAGGCTTGGGCTTTTGGCTTCTTCGCACCTTTGATGATGGGCAACCCGGAGCGTCCAAACCTTGCTCGTGAGTATGCCAGTACGATGGCAGCCGTTCGCCCGGATATTGCGCTTGCTCTTGCCCGTGCGATTTTTCAGTCAGACTTCCGTGCCCACTTACCGCGCCTAACTGTACCAACACTGATTATACAGTCGAGCGATGACAAGGCTGTACCCCCTGAAGTGGGTCGATATCTAGCTTCCCAGATTCCTCAAAGTCAGCTAGTCAACATCAAAGCACAAGGTCATTTACCTCACTTGAGCGCACCTGATGAGGTCATTCGAGCGATTAGAGCTTATCTGGGTCACTAACGGATTTTGGGAGCGATCGCAGTTTATGGCTACAAGTTGAAATTGAGCAGTTTTTGGCACAGCAAAAACCCCCAGTGAAGTCACCAGGGGGCTATGAACGTCAGCGAACAAGAATTTTATGTTGTAGTCAGTCCCAATATCCCGTACCAAGTTTTGCAATTGTCAAGTTTACTTTGAATGTTGTCCCTGACTCTTTTGATAAGTGTCCCACGCCTGGTATGCGCCATATCCAATCGCTGCTGTTGCCGCTACAGGAGCTAATATCGGTGCTGCCATTGCCATTGCTGGCGCTGCTGCCGCTGCCAGTGGCACTACCGCCGCAGTAGCTGCTTGCCCAATTGCAGCTGTTCCTGCTGTTATTCCAGCGGCAGCTAAACCTCCGTTTCCTGTAGCCAAGAGAGTCACTGCGCTACCACCAATTGCTCCCGCAGTAAATGATGCTATATTTTCACAGTCTGACTCACACTTGAACAGTACAATATCTGTATCTGCCCTAGCCGGAGCCGGTGAAATTGTCAGGACACCAGTAACCAGAAGCAGTGTAACTAGGCAAATCGCAATTAGTCTTTTGGCAGCTTGAAATTTTTGTAGCATCTATCTTTCTCTCAGAAGTAAATATCAAACCTTTACATCTTCAATATCACCGTCTGATGTTTGCGATCGCGTTTGCGCTGACGTTTGCTTTGTATAAGATGATGTTTGCGTTTGGCTAAGCATTAAAAGACAATGTTGACTTTCTTCATAGGGCGTGTGACCCCTCAGATGAAAATTCTGTAGGGGCATCCCTCGTGGATGCCCTATACCCGTGGATGTCCTCTACCCGTGGATGTCCTCTACCCGTGGACGCCCTCTACCTGTGGACGCCCTCTACCTGTGGATGCCCTCTACCTGTGGATGCCCTCTACCTGTGGATATCTTCTACCTGTGGATATCCTCTACCTGTGGATGCCCTCTACCTAGGCAGGCAGGTACAAGACCTGCCCCTACAGGCTCTAAAATTGCGGTGCATGGTTGGTAAGCAGTTTGACCTCTCCTTAATTCGCCAACAACATCATACAAATTAGGGCTAGAACTCATCAGTTTTGCTATTCAATCAGCGTTTTTGGATAATCCCATTAATCGCAAGCCCGTAAGCTCACGCCATCGCCACCCAGAAATCGTGAGAAAATTGACCTGAGTTTAAGAGACGACCTTTCAATGACTGCAACAACTCCCGATTCCGCCAAGCATAAAAAAGCCAAAGCCCTCAAATCTTCCAGCCGTCGCCCAGCTAAAGAACTCTGTAGCGAGTGCGGACTGTGCGATACATATTACATTCACTATGTCAAGGAAGCTTGTGCCTTCTTAAACCAACAAATTACCGAACTCGAAGAAAAGGCACACGGACGCAGCCGCAATCTAGATAATCCCGATGAATGGTACTTTGGTGTCAACCAGAACATGATGGCAGCCCGGAAAACCGAGCCAATTGAGGGAGCACAGTGGACAGGAATTGTCAGCACCATTGCCATTGAAATGCTTGAGCGTGGTCTAGTTGAAGGTGTTGTTTGTGTGCAAAACACCAAAGAAGACCGCTTTCAACCCATGCCCATCATTGCTCGAACGGCAGAAGAGATATTGGCAGCACGGGTCAATAAACCAACCCTCTCGCCGAACCTTTCCGTGTTGGAGCAAATTGAACAATCGGGCATGAAGCGACTGCTGGTGATTGGTGTTGGTTGCCAAATCCAGGCATTACGCGCCGTTGAAAAACAGCTCGGATTAGAAAAGCTCTACGTTTTAGGAACACCCTGCGTCGATAATGTCACCCGTGCGGGGTTGCAAAAATTCCTAGACACCACCAGCAAATCACCGGAAACAGTCGTGCATTATGAATTCATGCAAGACTTCCGAGTTCACTTTAAGCATGAGGATGGCTCTGTTGAAATGGTTCCCTTCTTTGGACTGAAGACGAACCAGCTCAAAGATGTTTTCGCCCCCTCTTGCATGAGCTGTTTTGACTACGTGAACTCCTTAGCCGATTTAGTTGTGGGTTATATGGGTGCACCCTTTGGTTGGCAGTGGATTGTGGTACGCAATGACACAGGACAAGAAATGCTGGATTTGGTGCAAAGCCAACTAGAAACGCAGCCTGTCATGTCTAAAGGAGACAGACGCAATGCGGTGCAACAAAGCATTCCCGCCTATGACAAAGGTGTAACACTGCCGATGTGGGCGGCAAAGATGATGGGTGTGGTAATTGAAAAAATTGGCCCTAAAGGTTTAGAGTATGCCCGTTTCTCGATAGATTCCCACTTCACCCGCAACTATTTATATGTAAAGCGTCATCATCCAGAGAAGTTAGAGGAACATGTTCCAGAGTACGCTAAGCGGATTGTTGGACAGTACAAATTGCCAGAATCTTAAAATGTCATTTGCGTGAAGCTTCAGCAGTCTAAGGTTTGGTGCAGGGAGTCCGTCACTAATAAACCTATCTTAAAAATCGACTTTCAAGATAGGTCTATTGTTTATTGATGACTAAATTTGTGTCTTTTATTGGGCGAAACTGTAAATGCCCCTGAAAAAATTTCTTTGCTGGTTAACTTGCTGTTGTCCTATCTTTGGGTTAATGAAGCGCTCACTAAAATTGTCATTTTGGCATTTCTAGCAACTAACCTATGGCTGTGGCAACCTAGCTCCTGCCAGCTTGGCTTGATCGAGGTTAGCTTCCTCGAGATTAGCACCCCTTAAGTCAGTGCCATATAACTGGGCTTGACTCAACTGTGCTTCACTTAAATTCGCCTGTCTCAAATTGGCTCCGCTCAGATTGAGGTGCGTCATGTCTAATCCGCTCAAATTAGCCTGACATAGCTGTGCGTCTTGTAGCTGTACTCCGTTTAAATTAGCCTCGGTTAAATCTGCACCCGTTAAGTCAGCTTGACTTAAATCAAGTCCCTGAAGATTAGCACCTCTGAGATTAGCTCCACGTAAGTTAACTTTTTGGAAAATCACATCGGTGAGGTTTGCGCCGCTTAAGTCTGCTCCACTCAAGTTAGTGTTAATCAAATCGGCTCTCTGTAAGTCCGCTCCCTGCAAGTGAGCGCCGCACAAGTCAGCGTTTTTCAAGTCCACAGATCGCAGATTAGCGCCTTGGAGGTTTGCCTCTCGTAAATTGGCTCCTTTTAAGGTTGCTGCGCTCAGTTTGGCCTG
The DNA here is from genome assembly GCF_036703385.1 of Allocoleopsis sp. Lineage (NCBI taxonomy): Bacteria > Bacillati > Cyanobacteriota > Cyanophyceae > Coleofasciculales > Coleofasciculaceae > Allocoleopsis > Allocoleopsis sp. Next base: position 29,107 of record NZ_DATNPA010000417.1, read on the forward strand.
CTGGAGATTGGCTTGGCTTAAATTTACTCCACTGAGATCCATCCAAACCAGGTTTTCCTGAGCTAGGTCGATCCGACTAAAGTTTCGTTGGCCTTGGTCATAACACCGCTTAAGGTCTCGACCTGTGACTGTAGTGTTTAGGCTAGAATTAGCAGTTGCTTCTTGTGAGTTTTCCCTAGTCTCTATTTCTGTGAGAATATTTTTGGGCTGGATGGGACATGTGAAAATTGGTTCTTGTATTTTCACAGAATTCACCTCCATTAAGATCTTTTGTGTTTATGCCTACTGGCTTTGTTCATGCTGGCAAACGTAAAAAAAATATAAAACTACCTTATTGCATATACCGATTGGATTTACATTCCTTGACATTCAGTCGATCGCGTATGATATGTCAGTGACTGAGTTGAGCCTAAGGGCGATCGCAATCTAGGGAATCACAGTGCAAAACAGGGAAAAAATCATTGCTATCTCCCAAGAGCGATTGCCAGTTATCGGCTGGCGAGAACACATTGCACTGCCTGAACTGGGAATTCCAGAACTCAAGGCGAAAATTGACACGGGAGCGAGATCGTCCGCCTTACATGCTTTCGATGTCGAAACGTTCCAAGATGACGGGAAAATGATGGTTCGCTTCAAGGTGCATCCCTACCAGCGAGATAGCGATCGCACTATACTTGCCCAAGCTGAAGTAATAGACCAGCGAGACGTTCGTAATTCGGGTGGTCATACCCAGTTGCGACCCGTTATCCAAACCACAGTAGAAATTGGTGAGTTCGCTTTTCCCATTGAACTCACTTTAACCAATCGGGATAAGATGGGTTTTCGGATGCTGCTGGGACGTCAGGCCGTGCGTCGGCGCTTTCTGGTAGATGCAGGTCAGTCATTCCTGCACAGCCAGACTAGGAGTCAAACACGCCAACAGGCTTCAGAAAAATCTTTATGAAGATAGCTATATTATCACAGGATGCTTCGCTGTACTCCACTCAACGCCTCAAGGAAGCTGGGGAAGCACGGGGACACGAGATGCGGGTGGTTGATTACCTGCGCTGCTACATGAACATTACTTCTCACAAGCCGACTGTGAGGTATCAAGGAAAACCGTTGGAAAATTTTGACGCAATTATCCCGCGCATCGGAGCGTCCAAGACATTCTACGGTACGGCAGTTGTGCGGCAGTTTGAAGTGATGGGCGTCTTCACAGCTAATGAATCCCAAGCTATTTCCCGTTCTCGTGATAAGCTGCGCTGTCTCCAAATACTTTCCCGTGAAGGCATTGGTTTACCTGTGACTGGTTTTGCCCACTCCACTCAGGATATTGACGACTTAATCAAGCTGGTTGGTGGGCCTCCTCTGGTGATTAAACTGTTGGAGGGGGCTCAAGGAATTGGTGTGGTGTTGGCGGAAACTCAGCAAGCGGCGAAGTCAGTGATAGAAGCCTTTCGCGACCTCGATGCGAATATTCTGGTGCAGGAGTTTATCAAAGAAGCCGAGGGCATGGATATTCGTTGTTTCGTGATTGATCACAAAGTGGTGGCGTCGATGAAACGGCAGGGCGCACCGGGAGAATTTCGTTCTAACCTGCACCGAGGCGGAACGGCTGAACCCATTAAGTTGACACCAGAAGAACGCAGCACCGCAGCCCGGGCTGCCAAAGCGATGGGGCTGAGAGTTGCAGGGGTAGATTTGCTGCGCTCCAATCATGGCCCGGTGGTGATGGAGGTAAATTCTTCACCAGGGCTAGAAGGCATTGAGCAATCGACTGGGGTGGATGTGGCGGGGAAGATAATTGAATATTTGGAAAAAAATGCCGCCAACGGAAAAATTCGCGATAGTGCTTCGCGTAAAAGCGATCGCATCCAATATTAACTAGTAATTCCGGAAATACTGATAAGGGGCTGAAAAAAGAGATCTAGAACACCAGTTCAGTGATCAAAAGCCTTACCCCCAACTTTCTCTTCAAGCTTCACTTCCCAGGTTCTCCTGCTCTGTTTTAAGAAGAGGAGGAATCCGGAAGGAATTTGTTAGTTGCAAGGGGAGCAACACGATACCTGTCTTCTTCCTGCCGATATAAGGGAGGAATAAGGCAAAGCGGTTGTTTCACGATAGGAGTTGAGGAAGAGGTACTCAGAGCGAGGGCTGAATCGATGTTCTAAATGTAAGGGTATTCTGGCAGGGAGAAGTCCGTTGAACATTGAGACAAAACAGCCTGTTTTGGGAAAGTTTCTAAACGGGCGTTACAAAATTATTCAAGTTCTGAGTACTGGGGATTTTGGGCAAACTTACGTAGCTGAAGATTCCTGGCTAAGCGGCACGCCTCAATGCGTGGTTAAGTTCTTTAAACCCCAAGGTCACCATCCTAAACGAGGGGAAATTTGTAAGCGTCGGTTTACTAGCGATGCAGAAGCGCTCAGAAAACTTGGCACCCATGAGCAGCTCCCCCAATTTTTAGACGCTTTTGAAGATGAGCAGGGGTTTTACTTGGTGCGGGAGCTGATTGTTGGAGAATCCCTGAGTGCAGAACTTCCTTTTGACTTATATGATAACAAACGTTGGAGTGAACTTAAGTGTCTTGAACTACTAGAGGACGTTCTAGGCATTCTAGAATTTGTTCATTCCCAGGGAATCATTCATGGCGACATCAAACCAAGTAACCTCATCAGACGCCTTTCAGATGGGAAGTTGGTTTTGATTGACTTTGGCGTGGCCCATCCCATTCATCCAAGTCAAGTTAAGCCAAGAGTCGTCCCAATCCAACCTGCGATCGCTCCTATAGCGATTCCCCCCTTAGGCTATATCCCAGCAGAGCAATTTAGCGGTCAACTTTGCCCTAGTAGCGACCTCTATGCACTGGGTATGATCGCCATTCAGGCACTAACAGGGCTAGACCCCTTGCAATTACCGATTAATACTAGTAGTGGTCAGATCAGCTGGCAGCGGGAAGCCGCAGTCAGTGATGCTCTAGCGTCCGTAATCAACGGTATGGTGCGATATGACTTCAGATCTCGCTATCAATCTGCCAGCGATGTTCAAATCGCACTTAAGAATCTGGAGACTAGGGCGCGTTTTCAAACTTCCCTGCCACATTCTGATCCCCCTAAATCTCCTTTAAAAAGGGGGACTTTGACTGAATTCTCCCCCCACCCCTCTCATTCTCCCCTTTTAGGGGAGAGGAGTAAGGACGAAGCCTTTTATTCATTGGGGGGCTGGGGGGGATCTGAGGGTTTGAAAACAGACCCTAGGAGTAAAGCGCAAGAACTCACAACCGAGGAGTTATCCGACTCATCCGGTTCGGACGCGCTTTCCGATTTAGCAGAAGCCA